>RFNX01000093.1 GCA_009926905.1 Flavobacteriales bacterium | reverse complement strand
TCTTGCTGGCAAATTGTCACAAATTAAGAATCAAAAGAATGCAGTATATATTGGAGGGCTATCGCGCTTTCAATTGTATGAAAAATCAAAAGAAAAAACAGATTCAGTTTTAATTGTTAGTGGTCCAAAAGAATATTGGAAATCACTTTTTGAACTTTTCAGAATCAAATTAATCTCTGGAGAAATAACCAAAATTTTAGGACCCAAAGAAATTTGCAATGAGATAAATAGATTGAAATTATCACAAAAATTCATTTCAAGTGAAAATTGGAGAGAAGCAGATAAAGAACTACTTAATGCCAAAAAGATTTTTGGGTACATTGGCTACACAACAGTTATGGACGTTGAAGAATTAACTTGCGAATCCTTTCTTATACCCTGCCCTGGACAGTTGGAGCAAATCTATCTTTCTTCAAAATAAAAAATCCCGACATTTCTGACGGGATTTCACTAATATTATTTTAAGAACTTATCTTACAGCTGAGCTGAATGTTGAGTTTGTGAATAATTTAATAAACTCACGATCTTTAGCTGCTTTTTCTTTCAATGAGCTATTTAATGCGAATGCTGATTTTAGATTGTTCACAACTGCATCTGCACCTTCTCCACCTCTTGCAGCAATGATTGCTTTCAAATAAGAAACTTCAGCAGATTCCGCTTCATTAGCCAATGCAGTTTTTGCAGCGTCTAATTTATTTTGTAATGTTAAAGCCAAGGCTTTATTGTAGCCATTACCAACGATTCCGTTTTCAGCAGCAGGATAATTTCCATCAAGAATGTCTAAAACTGCATTATTGTATCCTAAAACTTCTTGTCTTTTTGAATCACCACCTTTTGCTTGACCTAATAATTTTCTTGACAATGCTCTGTCACCATCTAAAATTGCAACACCAGCCAAGTTGTTTTTTGCAGAAGTGTTATCTTTCAAATTGTTTGATTTCTCCAAATTAACTTTTGCATCAGCAACTTTGTTTTGTAAAAACTTCACAGCACCTAAATTGTTTTGAGCTCTATAATCAGAAGGAAATGCTTGCACAGCTGCTTCGTAAATTGCCGTTTTTTCATTCAAATCAGTTACTCTTTCACCAGCAAATAACAATTCTTCAATTCCTAATGAGCTTGGATTTGATTTTGCTGCTGCTAAAATTTCTTCGTCAGTTAAGCCCAATTCTTTGTAGTTGATTGTGATAACTGCACGACGAATATGAGGGAAAACATCTTTTTCTAATTCTGTATATGATTTGCCTAAATTCACCATATCTTTTTCACGTTGAACTGGATCTTTCGTCATTTCCAAAATTCGGATGAATAGCGCTTTGTCTTCTTCTTTGATTGTAGAAGTAATTGCTAACTGGTCTTTGAATCCTTCAAAATCCTCACCTTTACCTTCAATTGAAAGCTTGTTAGTGTCAGCCCATGTCAAATTATTTGATTTTTTCAATAAATCAACAATTGCTAATCTTGCAGCTCTCGTTCTTTCATTTGACAAGTTAGCATTTTTATCTTCAACCCCGTCTGGAGAAGCATAACCTGTAATATCAATTGAAGTAATTTCCAATTTCGGATTTGATTCTACATTTTTAAACCAAACCAATAAATCAGCGATGTCTTTGTCTTTTAACTCAGTTGGTTTAACGATAGATTTCGCTTTATCAAAGTTAATTGTAGCAGAAGTTGAATTTGTTTTTTCACGAACAATTGCATCTTTTTCAAACAATACTTTGTATTCTTTCTTAACTAAAAGTGGAGTTATGATCGTTGCATCAGCAATTTTGATTTCACCAATATCAGCTTTTTCTTTTGTGCCTTTAAAAACTTTACCAGTAACTTTTAAATCAGCTGCTTCCATTTCAGGACGGTAAGGAATTGACAAATCGAAAGTCGCAGATCCTCCTGGTTTGAAAGTAATTGTTTGTCCATT
>RFNX01000055.1 GCA_009926905.1 Flavobacteriales bacterium | reverse complement strand
AATTTAGACTTTTTATCAAAAATTAAACATTCAAAATTCAACATTATTTTGGGTTTTCAACCATCCATTCTTAGTTATTCTTTCTCCAACGATTCAAGCGTTGATATTTAATTTCTATTTTTGAACAAACAACAAATATGACAAAATTATTTACAGCAATCGCATTGAGTTCTTTGCTTTTTCAAAGTTGCGCTCAAGTTCCAACGAAAGAAGCTAAAAAAGAAATAAAGCAACCCGAAACTAAAATTGCTTATAAAATGTCGGATTTTTTAGCTGACAACAAGGATTTGGACAAAGAAGTGGATCGTATTTTCAAAGAAATGGATGACACGGCACGCATTGCACAACTGATCATGCCAGCGGTTGGACGTTTAGGTAAAACCAAAAGTGAAATAGAACAACACATCAAAGACCGCGTAATCGGTGGCGTTTTGATGTTGAACGGAACGAAAGAAGAATTCAGTTCTTGGATTAAAGAATTTGAAGGCAACAATAAAAAATTGGGAAATCTACCCTTTTTATACAGTGCCGATGCAGAGCCAAGTTTGGTAAATAGAAAAATCACCGGTTCAACTCAAGTGAAAAAAGCAAACGAAATCGCTTCCTTGGAAGAAGTTACAAGTGTAGCTCAAACGATTTCAAACGACCTTAAAGCAATCGGAATCAATTACAATTTCGCACCCGTTGTAGACATGTCAGCTAATAAAACCGTTGGTTACAGAGGTTTTGGAGCGGTGGAAAAAAACTTGATTCCTTGGTCGAATGAATTCATCAAAGTAACGCAAGAAAACAACATCATTGCTACAGCAAAACATTTTCCGGGTCATGGTCTGGTTTCTGGCGACACACACCATTCCTTGCAGTCGATTGACGGTGAAATGAAGGAAGTTAAAAACTACCCAGAATTGATTAAAAACGGCGTCATGTCGATCATGGTGGCGCACATTGCCGTTGTGAACAATCCAAAATTCAACACAGACGGTTTACCATCTACTTGTTCAGAAAAAATCGTAACGAAATTGTTGCGCGATAGCCTTGGTTTCAAAGGATTGATTGTTACCGACGCCATGAATATGGGTGGAGTTGCGAGCGTTCCACAAGCATCTTACAAAGCAATCAATGCAGGTTGCGACATTTTGTTGATGCCACTGGACGCCAAAAGATCCCATATAGAATTATTGGCAGCGTATCGTAGAGACAAAAGTTTCAAAGTTAAAGCTGACACTTCCATTAAACGTGTCATTCGCATGAAAATCGCAATGGGCTTGATTACAGTAAAGTAATTTCAAAATAGTTAATGAAAAAGGCGTTCGTTAGAATGCCTTTTTTGTTTTAATTAAAGTACTGAAAATTAAGTTTTTAAACTCATTTTGATAAAAATCCAAACCAATGCTGAAGTAAAAAAGGCAAAAATACAAACCAATGAAACTAAAACTAGTTTGATTAAACACTAATAAACGTTCGTTCTACTTCACTCAATTCCATTTTACTGGTCAATAAATTTATATTTTTGTTTAACAGTAAGATAAACTGATGAATAGGTATAGCACATAGACCATGACAAAA
>RFNX01000638.1 GCA_009926905.1 Flavobacteriales bacterium | reverse complement strand
AAAGCTGAAAGTGGGTTTACGAGGTTTGAATTCATAAGTGAAGGAAAAAAAGGAACTGTAAGGAAATTAATTGAATTTCAGAAAACAAATAATCCTGATGTTTTCAACTTGGCTTTTGGAGATATTAATGAAAAAACACAAGACTTTGATGATTTAGCGGTGACAGATAACGGCGATACAGAAAAGGTTTTGATAACGGTTGTTCATGCTGTTTTTCTATTTTATACAAAATACCCTAATGTATTTGTATTTGCTTGTGGAAGTACCAAAGCGAGAACTCGTTTGTATAGAATAGGAATTACTCGGTACTATCAAGAAATGAAAAAAGATTTTTACCTTTATGGTCAAATCGGTGATAACTTCGTTGAATTTGAAATTGGTAAATCATACGAAGGATTTTTAGTTCAAAAGAAATTATTATGAAAACACAAAAAACCATTTCACTACCAAACAAACCATTAGTTGCAATAGATACAAAGTTGGATAAATTTCGTGATAAAGTAGTTTTTACTGAAAAATTGGAAAAGGCAAATAAAATATTGTTAACAGCAAAATTACCGTCAAAAAAGTAATTTTATTTCCCTTTCACTTCCCCTTAAAAATATCCTCTAATGAAATATTAAGATGGATTAGTATTCGAATCAATGTGTTTAATTGAATATTGGCTCCAGCCTCGTTTTTTCAATACGCCTTATCCTCCTACTCCTCCAAGTTTGTTTCAGAAGATACAACGCCACCAACCAAAGTACAAACGAGCTTCTTTTAGTCGCTGTTTCTACTTTGTGGCTGTGTATTTCTGCTCTCAAAGCTTTCCGTTTCCGAAGGGGCGAGGGGAAATTTATTCTCTAAAAAATCTGTTGATTAACCACTGCTTTCTTGATTTTGAATCAATTACTTTTATCTTTTTCATTGCAATTTCCCACTGAAAATTTAACGTCTGTTAGAGCGTGTACACAAAATATAATTACATTTGACAAAACAGATGCACTATGAACTTTTCAAACGAACAAATAGGAAATATAATTGTAGTTCAATCTCACGTTGACAAACTAGATGCAGGCAATGCTCCTGAATTGAAAAGTCATTTTGTTGTCATCAACAAAAGTGGGAAAAATCAAATTGTTTTGGATTTATCAAAAACGAAATATTGCGATTCTACAGGTTTGAGCGCAATTCTTGTTGCGAACCGTCTTTGCAAAGATACCAATGGTTCATTTGCTTTGTGTGGTTTACAACCGAGCGTTCGTAAAATGATTGAAATAGCACAATTAGACAAAGTTTTTACCATTTGTGACGCAAAAGAAGAAGCGATTTCTACTTTGGAAGTGTGAGTTTTAAAGTTACCATTTTAGGAAGTGGCGCAGCTCTCCCAACTTACAAACGCGCACCCAGCTCACAATACATCGAGTGCAATAATCGTCACATATTAATTGATTGTGGCGAAGGAACACAAATGCAACTTCGAAAATTCGGTGTCAAGTTCCAAAAAATAAGCTACATCTTTATTTCTCATTTACACGGCGATCATTTTTTTGGTTTACCTGGCTTGTTAAGCACCATGCAATTATTAGGGAGAAACCAAGGAATTACCATTTTTGGACATCCCGAATTAGAAGGAATTCTTCAATCACTGATGGAAGTTGGTCACAATAAATTGACTTTTAAATTGAATTTTGTTCCCTTGCAATTCAAAGAAGAACAGCTCATTTTTGAAGACAGATTGATTGAAGTTCGTAGTTTCCCTTTGAAACATAGAATCGAAACGTGCGGATTTCGCATTCAAGAAAAACCAAAAGAATACAAACTAAACTCTGAAAATTTAAAAGGTTCTGGATTGAGTTTGGAACATTATCCAAAATTGAAACTAGGTGAAAATATCGTTTTAGAATCCGGCGAAACAATCCATTTCGAAAATTTCACCTTTCCTCCAAAACCTTCCTTTTCTTATGCGTACTGTTCCGACACCGCTCCGAAAGAGAAAATCATTGATTCCATAAAAGACGTAAGTGTATTGTACCACGAAGCAACATTTATTGAAGAACACAAAGACCGAGCAAAAGCCACTTTTCATTCAACGGCAAAACAAGCTGCAGCAGTTGCAGTAAAAGCGAATGCTTATAAATTAATATTGGGACATTTTTCTTCGCGTTATGAAGATGCTACCAAACATTTAGAGGAAGCTAAAACAATTTTCGAAAATACCTTAGCAGCCGAAGATGGAATGGTAGTGAATTTGGAGAAGGTTCAGTAGCGTTAATAGTCTTGAAGAAAGAACTGATATTAAAATTAGCTTTATTTGCTATCTAAGATAGTTTTGTTTTTAATTAGTCGTTTTTTTGAAATTATGATTTTGGCTCTTTAATCAGATTTGAGCTATAAGCTACCCATTCTTGTCATTTCTAAAGTTTTATTGATATAATTGAAACTTGTAGCAAAGTTTTTCAAGCAAGTCAAATGGTATATCTGAATTAACTTGTAGAAAATGTTCAGGGGTTAGAAAGGAAATTGTTCTTTCCAATTCTCTAACTTTTTTAATGATTTGATTGTCAATTGTTAAAAGAGCTTTTGTTAAATTAACTGCGTCTTGATATTCTTTAGTTGTTGGTTTCCAATTTGGCTGTCCCAAAATTGTTAGATATAACTCAGAAAAATATGTTGCAAGACCTTCTTCTAAAACATTAGCACTTCTCTTTCCTATAGGAGATAGAAGATGAATAGTTTCGTGCGAAAGCTGATATAATGCTTGAAATTCATCCGATAGGGAGCTTGCAGTAAGTTGTATGATAATAAATTTTTGGCTTCCTGGATACCATATCTTTGGTCTATCTGATAACACGAACTCAACACCCAAAATCGTATAAGATTTATCTCTATCTCCATATAATCGTTCTGCTAAGTCTATAGCTTCACCAAGTCTTGATGCAACAGTCCAGGTAAAACCATTTTTTGTGTCAAGTTCTTTAGTGATAAAGAGATTATTGTTTATGTTTTCCATATTGTTTTATAATATTTCAAAACGCAGGTATAACAATTTTAATCATACAAGTTTCTTGTTACTGAAGTCGGATTTACGCCCCACTTTCCATTTTCTTGAATAACGTTAGCTTTAAGTTTTTTTGACTGTATACCCTTCATTCCATTCACACTTTTTACAACCGCTGAAAATTCAACTTCCATAATTATATTGCCACTTGGTAGAGGTGTTCCTTGTTTTGATGAAATAACTTCAAAGCCTAAAATACTCACTAAATCAAATAAAGGAGCTAATGATTTTGTATTTGCTGAAGGTTGACAATAGGTTGCCATTACCTTCCAGTCTTTGTCTTTCCAACTTTTTGCGAATTCAGCAAGAACTTTTTCGTAAGGTTTGTTCAATTCTGATGCAGTCTGAAATTTATAATCCTTCGATTTTTCTCCTTTTATTTTTGAAATGATGTCTTCATTTACAGCATAATTGTCAGATTGAAAAAGTACAATTTGCGGAAAATCATCTTTGTTTGCAGGGTTAATTTTTATTTTCTCACCAGTTTTACCAACAATGTCTAAGATATCTTTGCTTTGCTTGTTTGTAAAAATGCGAAATTCAATTGTGTCAGTAATATTCCACGGATTTAATGTTGCCAAAAATTTTCCGTCTTTTACTTTTACTTCTTTATAAGTGTCTGACATACCACTTTCTTTTGACGACACGATAAAACCGCTTGTTTGAATTTCAATAACTGTACCGTCTGGAAAGTTCGTGCTACCAGATACTTTGATTGTTCTACCA
>RFNX01000056.1 GCA_009926905.1 Flavobacteriales bacterium | reverse complement strand
CCTCCAGCTCCACCATCAGTACCATAAGAAGGATTGTAAAACCCTCCAGTATAGTCATTTAAACCAACCGTTGTGCCAGGATTTCCATTTACCCCATTTCCACCATTACCTCCATTGCCACCGTTTCCAGTAGGATCTGGTCCATTACTTCCTTCTACCAATCCTTTTAAACCTGCACTTCCACCTAATGGACCTAAACCTGCAATACCATCATTCCCATTTGTGCAGTTTCCAGCTTGTTCGTCGTCACTTCCATTTCCTCCGTTACCGCCATAAAATCCTGCGCCGCCTGTACCATTTCCACTTCCATTTAAACCTCCAGAACCGGGTAATCCCCCTGTAACACCAGTACCTCCATCATCTCCAGAACAAAGCCCAAACCCCCCATCTTGAGAAGAATTTCCTTTATTTCCTTGAGAACCTGAGGAACCTGAGGAACCATCAAATCCATTTTGCCCTGAAAAACCTGCTGAGGCATTTCCTGGTAATATTCGACAACGCACTATATCGTAATTTGAACACGATGCTAGATAAAGTCCATAAGTAGAAATTCCGTAAGGACTAGCTAAATTTGTTGCAGGTGCATTTGCAGTTTGTATAGTTATATCTTGTAATCTAAAAAAAGAAGCTCCGGTTGCATCTAAAGCAACAATCCGTCCTGCTGTCGGTAAACCTTGAATGTTCAAAGCATCACGGTAAATAATGGTGGTTGTTAAGGCTGTTCCATCAGTACTCACTTTCTGTCCAAAATTATTAATGTAACCACCTTCCAAGGTCATTAAACTTCCAACTGATAAAGTACTAGATAAATTATATTGTCCAACAGCCAATTTAATAATGGAATTGCTACACTGAGCCAATGTGATTGCATTGGCTAAGCTAGTTGGACTGGTGTTCACTAAACCAGAACCAGTTCCTGTACTTGAGGCATAAATTACATTACAAGCAGCACCTGTTGGAGGGTTGGATGGAGAAGAAATGGTAGTGCTAGCTATACTACCTTGACAACCATTAGGCGTAGATGCAACCACAGTATATGTTCCAACTCCCTGATTAATCCATGTAGAAGAAGCAACCGTGTTTTGAGAATAAGCTCCTGAATTCCATGTGTAACTACAATTCGTACAAGCAACGCCATTTACTATGGAAGTAGCCGTTAAATTTACCGTTCCGCCACTACATAAAATGGTGTTTTGGGGACTAATACTTGCTGTTGGTGCTGAATTAACAAAGACGCGTGCTGTGTCAGATTTTGTACATCCTCCATACGTAATACTTAATGTATAAATAGTTGTAACAGATGGTGTTGCTGTAACTGGAATTGTATTAGAAGAACTCAATGCGGTTGTTGGCACCCAAGAATATGTTGCTCCACTTATCGAACCATTAGTTGCGGTGAGTGTTGAGGTTCCACCAGCACAAATTGTATATGGACTAGCTGTGGCTGTTACGGTTCCAAGGTGATTAAAACTTAAACTTTGCCCAACAGGTAAGGTGTTTCCACAAATATCTAAAAGCGTATTCCCATCATTTCCGACTTTCGAAGTGAGTGTGAATAATCCAGTACCTGTAGCATTGTAATAAACCATCACTTGGTTTGTTGTTCCACCAGCAGGACATCCTACTCCAGCTGCACCCGTAATTGTTGGGGAACCTGGTCCAGAAATTAAAAAATCACTTCCACCTGCCGAAATTGAGCTACATTGAATGGGTTCAGATAATGTAAGCGTGACATAGTTCTGATAACAATTATCAGTTAAACTGGTCATCGCTGGTGCAGTATTATCAATAAATGATGCTGTACCTGTAAAACTCAAGGTATAACCGTTCAAATCTTGGGTATAGTTATCAATTACTAAGGCGTAAGTTCGACCTGCAATGGCATTGATTCCTGCTGTAAATGGACTTGCACCAGCTCCGTCGCTGATTGATGCCGTACCACTAGCAGGCAATGATAAACCAGTATTTCCAAATTGTGCAGAAAAATTACAACGAACTGGTGTCAAATTTGGAATGTTTGCACAAGATGTTCCAGTCAAATCATACAAAGCCCAATCGTAATCATTCAATGTTGATATGTTAAACCCAAAAGTTCCTGATGTTTGAACTGTAAATTTATACCATACCGATGCTTGCTCGTTGTTCGCTAAACAGGTATTAAATATCTCTTGATTAGTACCAAAACCCGAAAATGAACTGGACTGTGTGTAGGTATTTTGACAAACAGAGATTGCTCCAAGACAATCTTGACTTCCTTGAGAAAAAGAGGTGTTTAAGCTAAAAATAGTGAAGGAAAAAATTGACAACAATCTGAAATACAGAATGTAACCCCGTTTTTTAGCAAAAGGAAGTAGTGTGTCAACCATCAATTTTCGTACTCTGAAATTTTGTTTATTCTTTATGTTTTCAGATAGTTAGCGAATTTAATGATTCTTTTTTTATTGTGAAAGGTTTAAATTATGTTTATCAATAATTTAATAAACATAAAATCCTTTGTAAATATTGGGTTTTGATGATTATTTTATGAATCGATA
>RFNX01000057.1 GCA_009926905.1 Flavobacteriales bacterium | reverse complement strand
CGTCAAACAATTCATTTAAGTTTTTAGCTATTTGAGAAGGATTGTTCAAGTCGATTTTGTGTCCAAATTTCTCTATAAAAACAGCAAACATTTTCATTCTATCTAAATCCGGCTTGTCGTGCACACGATATATCATCGGAATTGGGTCTTTGCCCTTTTGTGGTTTAGAAAGGAACGTTGCCACATACCGATTCGCAAGCAACATAAATTCTTCAATTAATTTATGTGCATCCTTCGATGTTTTGATTATTACCTCGGCTGGATCACCTTTCTCATTCAATTTAAATCTCATTTCTTCCGATTCAATACTTAGCGCACCTCGCTTCAAACGTCCTGCTCTCAGTATTTTTGCAATCTTATCAATTAGTAAAATTTCTTCTTTATAATCGCCATCTTTTCCTTCTATAATTTCTTGAGCTTCTTCGTAGGTAAAACGTCTATTGGAATGAATTGCGGTTTTTCCATACCATTGACTGTAAACTTTTCCATTTTCGTCCATTTCAAAAACGGCTGAAAAACTGTATTTATCTTCGTTTGGTCGTAAGGAACAAGCAATATTGGATAGCTGTTCTGGCAACATTGGAATTACTCTATCGACTAAATAAACGGAATTGGAACGAATCAGTGCTTCTTTGTCCATGGCAGTACCTGGTGTCACATAATGACTGACGTCTGCAATATGTACTCCAATTTCAAAGTGACCATTTTCCAATTTTTGAAATGAAATCGCATCGTCAAAGTCTTTCGCATCGACTGGGTCGATGGTAAACGTTAGTATATTTCTGAAATCTCTTCTTTTCGCAATTTCTTTATCATCTAATTCAATTGGAACAAACTCAGCTTCATCAATCACTGCTTGTGGGAAAATTGGATCGATTCCTTGACTGTACAAAATTGACAACATTTCAGTGTCATTCGAACCAGGCATTCCCAATATAGCAATTACTTCACCATAAGGCGTTTTTGAAGATTTTGGCCAAGCTATAATTTTTGCAAGAACTTTTTCACCTTCTTTGGCGCCGTTCAAATTTTCATTTGCAATGATTATTTCAATTCCACTTTTACTATTATCTGGAATCAACAAAACATTACGTTCTCTGAAATGTAATGTTCCAACAAATTGTACACGTTCACGTTCTTTGACTTCTACAACAGCTCCTTCATCGCGTTTTGGTCCTTGTTTAAAAACCCGCACTTTAACAATATCGCCTGTCATTGCTTGACCAACGTTTTGGGGAGCGATGAAAATATCCTTTTCTATTCCGTCGCATATTACGAAAGCCGCACCGCGTTGTGTAATTTGAATTTTACCTTCAAATATATTGGAAGCTCCTGAAAGCGTGAAAGTGAAATGATTTGCTCTTTTGATTGAGCCTTGAGTTGCTAAGTTATTTAAGCTGTCGAATACAAGTTGTCTCGAAGCCGGGTCGCGTGCTTCAACCATGTCACACACTTGTTTATGAGTGAGTTCGGCTTCCGGATTGCGTTCAAATATTTTGATTATTATTGAAGTGACAGCATTCTTTTTTTTTCCTGATTTTGGATCTTTTTTCTTTTTTTTAAACATAATACGAAATTAGGCAATATAATTTTTGCCTAGAATAAACAATAAAAAGCTAACGAAAAATTAATGTTTGATAATCACTTTTCGCGTGATAGGCTTAGCGCCTGGAATGTCAAAAACGATGAAATACAATCCATTTTTATAATCGGAAGTATTTATCTTTTTGCTTGAGAAGATTGTTTCTTTTAAGATTGTAGAACCTAGAGCATCCACCATTTTAAAAGAAGCATTGTCAACACCATTCATAGTGATTTGAATGTAGTCTGTAGCAGGGTTAGGAACAATAGAAACAGAAACCGGATCTTTGATGGGAGCAACATTTGCTGTAAATTCAATTACCAAGTCAACTGAATCAGAGTAATTTACACCATTATCTGAAATATAATATCTATAGTGAGCTGTACCAGTTGTCCAATCATCTGGGTCAATAGTTGCTTTCATCTTACCATGTTCACCGTCATTTATGTCAAAAAGAACCGATTGAGTTGCTCCAGATGTCCAAGGATTTGAAGCCATTTGATTCGATGAATAACATGTACCTCCGAAAGGATCTGTTGCATGTCCCCAGCACAAACCGTCTCTCCAACCTGTTGGAACGTCAATTTTCAAACGTGTTATTCTCCATCTGTGAGTCTGTCCAGTGTTGTTATTTACAACAAATGGAACATCAAAACTTTGGTAGCTAGGAGCAACCATTGTGTATGTTGTCCAGATAATCTTCTGTTTGACCATCGTAATTAATCGTTATTTGTGCAAACAATTGAAGGCTTACAAAAACAAAAGTATGGAGTAGAAATATTTCATAATT
>RFNX01000375.1 GCA_009926905.1 Flavobacteriales bacterium | reverse complement strand
CAAGGCAACAATGGAGGTAACCAAGGCAACAACGGAAGCAACCAAGGCAACAACGGAGGGAATCAAGGAAATAATGGCAACAACGGAAGTAACCAAGGAACGAATGGAAATAATTCGAATAATAACAATAGTAGCAATCCCAACAATAATCCACCAAGTACTGAGGGTTTAGTAAATCTTGTTGACATTCACTTTGTATTAAATTCTGCTGCAGTTGACCCGAGTGTTTATCCAATTTTAAAAGAAGTAGCAGCATTATTAAAAGCGCATCCAGGTTCTTCAATCGTATTAGACGGTCACACCGATGCTACTGGTGAAGATGATTTCAACGAAATACTTTCTAAAAAAAGAGCCGAAGCTATTCGTAAATACATTATGGCTCAAGGTGTTCCCGCTGAAAGTGTTCAATTAGGGTCGTTTGGTGAGAAAAAACCTAAGTTCTTAAATACAACTCCAAAAGGACGCGAATTGAACAGACGAGTGGAGATTTATTTCAAAATATAACAGAAACTTTACAACATAAAAAAGTCCCTGTCAAAATAATTGGCAGGGACTTTTTTTTAAATCTATTTTTCTAGAGGAATCCTAGTTCCAATTTTGCTTCTTCGCTCATCATGTCTTTGTCCCAAGTAGGATCAAAAACGATATTCACTTTAGCTGAAGTGACTCCTTCAACTGAAGCCACTTTGTCTTCTACCTCTTTTGGTAAACTTTCTGCAACAGGACAATTTGGAGAAGTCAAAGTCATGTCAATGTCAACATTTTTGTCGTTATCAATTTTCACTTCGTAAATCAAACCTAACTCAAAAATGTCAACTGGTATTTCTGGGTCATAAATTGTCTTCAACATTGTGACAATTTTGTTTTCTAATTCTATATCGCTCATGTTTTCTAACAATTTTTTAAAGCTTCTGTTTTCATTCGTTTTACCATTCCTACTAAACCATTTGCACGTGTAGGAGAGAGGTGCTCTTGTAAACCAATATCGTTAATAAAATGCAAATCTGTTTTTAATATCGTTTCCGGTGATTCGTTATTTAATACGCGAATCAACAATCCGATAATTCCTTTTGTTATAATCGCATCTGAATCTGCAGAATAGTTCATTTTTCCATCTTTAAATTCAGAATGTAACCAAACTCGAGATTGACATCCTTCAATTAACCGGTCTTCTGTTTTATATTCAGTTTGAATCAAGGGTAAATCCTTACCTAAGTCGATGATGTACTCATATTTCTCCATCCAATCCTCAAAAATATTGAACTCCTCTACGATTTCCTGCTGCTTCTCTTCAATATTCATTTCGATTATTTTAGCATGTTTAAACTCTTTTCAAATGCTTCAACAAACGTATCGATTTCTTGTTTGGTATTATAGAAAGCAAATGATGCACGAACTGTTCCTGGAATCTTGAAAAAATCCATTAATGGTTGTGTGCAATGATGTCCTGTTCGAACAGCAATCCCTTGTTTGTCTAACAATGTTCCAATATCAAATGGATGTAAGCCATCCACGGTAAATGAAACCACACTCGTTTTGTTTTTTGCTTCACCAATGATATGCAAACCTTCAAACGTATCTAAAATATCTTCTGCGTATTTCGCTAATTCGCGTTCGTGTTTTTCAACTGCTTCAAAATCCAATGATTCCATAAATTCAAAAGCAGTTCCCAAACAGATTCCACCAGCAATGTGAGGTGTTCCCGCTTCAAATTTAAAAGGTAATTCGTTGTAAGTCGTGCGCTCGAATGTCACTTTTGAAATCATATCTCCTCCACCTTGGTAAGGTGGCATTCTGTCCAATAAATCTTCTTTTCCATAAAGTACTCCGATTCCAGTTGGACCGAAAACCTTGTGACTTGAAAAGACATAAAAATCACAATCCAATGCTTTTAGATCCACTTTTATATGCTGAATACTTTGTGCTCCATCGATTAAAACTTTAGCTCCAACTCCGTGTGATTTATCAATAATTTCTTTAATTGGATTAATGGTTCCAAGAGTGTTTGAAATATGAGTGACGGCAACTAACTTGGTTTTTTTTGAAAGCAATTTTTCAAATTCTTCCATTATCAATTCGCCTCTTCTGTTGATAGGTGCTACTTTTAGTACCAATCCTTTTCTCAAACACAACATTTGCCAAGGAACGATGTTGGAATGGTGCTCCATCGCTGAAATCAAAATTTCGTCACCAGCTTGCAACAATTCTCCATAAGAAGAAGCCACTAAATTGATACTGTCTGTAGTTCCCTTAGTGAAAATGATTTCCTCAGATTTGCGTGCATTCAGGTATTTCTGTATTCTAACACGCGAAGCTTCATAC
>RFNX01000547.1 GCA_009926905.1 Flavobacteriales bacterium | reverse complement strand
ATAAGAACTTACGCTGTAGTCTGCCTTTTGCGAAAAGGATATAAATGGAATCAAAAGAAATAATAGTAAGGTTGATTTTTTCATTTTAATGTTAATTTGAAATAAATATAACAAAAAAGAGCGGGAAAGATGCAACTACCCTGACTCACTGAAGGACAACAAAAAAGGAGATATTTCTGTCGCCTTGTGCAGTTTGGCTCCCCCTTCAGGACTTGAACCTGAGACCCTCTGATTAACAGTCAGATGCTCTAACCAACTGAGCTAAGGAGGAATTTTTTTGTTAATTCGACTGCAAAGATAGTATAAAAATTTATTTCAAAAACAAAAAAAAATACTTTTTTTTCAATCTTTTTGTTAACTATTTGTGAATCAATTGTAATCCTCATCGTCCATTGAATAGTCATCTAATGTCGATTCAAAAGCAGATTCATCATTCAACAATTCATAAGGTAAATCATCGTCTTTTGACACAGGACGCAAGATATTTGTTTTTGATGCATTGAGTCTAATTTCAGTTCTAATCGAGCCATCTTCTTGCATATATCCTTTTGCAAAAGGCGATCCTATAACTTCAACTAAGGTTCCACGATTTAGAAAATCAATAATTCGAACATTTGCCCCTTCTCTTTTCCAAATAGTGCAATTCACCCAGGTAGTTTTGGTTTTGACTTCACCTGTTCGTTTGTCTTTCCAATTCTTATTGTGAGCTACTGGAAAATTAATGGCTATTATCCCTCTTTCCATCGTCCTCACAACTGCGTCTTTTCCGATATTTCCGATAAGACGAGTTTCAAATATTGTTGCCATAAAACTGTTTTGAGCTTAATATTAAGAAAAATAATTTACAAAACGTAATGAATTAACTCAAATATATAAATTTAATGATGATGACCATGTTCACCATGAACGTGACCGTGTTCAATTTCTTCTTCACTTGCTTCACGAACCTCTAAAATTTCACCTGAAAAATGTAAATCTGTTCCAGCAAGTGGGTGATTAAAGTCCATTTTAACATTTTCTTCATCCACTTCTACAATTTTACCTGTTAAATGATTTCCTTCATTGTCACTCATTGGAATACTTGCTCCGACTTGAAACATTTCATGATCAAATTTACCTTCATCATTGTGAAAAATATCACTTGGAATCATTGCAACATTTTGTGGATCGTGATCTCCGTAAGCATTTGTTGCTGTAATGTGAAAATCAAAAGTATCTCCAACAGTTTTTCCTGCTAAATTCTCCTCAAATTCTGGAATCAATCCACCAACTCCATATAAAAATACAAGTGGGTTTTCTTCGTTTGTTTCTTCGATTTTTTCACCAGTTTGGTGGTTAGATAATTTGTATTTTAACGAAACTACCTTGTTTGTTGAAATTTCCATAAAAATGTATATAAAAAATAAAGTGCCAAAAGTACAAAATACAAATGGCACTCAAGTAAATAAATGACAGATTACGCTTTTTTAAGTAAAGCTTTAACAAAGTTAGGTGTCGCAAAACTTCCTATATGAATTCCTTCATTGTAATAGCGCAAACCTTTATCTTCTACAAATTCCTGAATCATTGTCTCGTTTTCGATTTTCTTTGGATTTAAATCACCTTTAATTCCATATTGGAAACTCCACATACCTGTTGGATAAGTTGGAACAAAGAACAATGAAACTGGTGCTTTATCTGCACCAAAAATCCCTTTTAAGGTATGATTCAATTCTGTAAATGCTTTTTCGTTAAACTTTGGTGATTCTCCTTGGGCCACTAAAATCCCTGTTTCTTTTAATGCATTATAGCAATTGGTATAGAACTCAACAGAAAACAATCCTTCTGCTGGACCAACGGGATCTGAACCGTCTACAATTATTAAGTCATACGAATTCGCTTTAGCATTTTTCAAGAAAGCAATACCATCGTCAACAATCAATTCCAATTTCGGATTGTCAAAAGCTGCGGCTATTTTAGGTAAAAATTCTTTACATGAATCGATAACTGCTCCATCAATTTCAACCATTGTAACATGTTCCACATTTTCGTGGCGTAAGATTTCTCTTACTGTCCCACCGTCTCCTCCACCGATAACTAAAATATTTTTTGCATTTCCAAGTGTGAACATTGCTGGGTGAGAAATCATTTCGTGGTAATGAAATTCATCGTGCTCTGTTGTCATAACCATATCGTCCAATGCCAACATTTTCCCGTATTTATAGGATTCTAAAATTCGAACACGTTGAAATGGAGATTGAAAGTCGTAAAATACTTCTCCTGTGAATCTCAATGACAAAGCTTGATCGTCATCTTTATCAGTAAACCAAACGTTTCTTGTATAAAATTCTGGATTTCTCCATTCGGCTGCCTTTTGACGCATCGTAGAAATATCAAAATTATTTCTTGTCAATAAATTCACTGAACCTCTTTTCATTTCCAAGGCAGAATAGGATTTTGCGCCAAAACATTCTTTCAAAAAGTCAAAAGAAATCCATGCATCCATTTCACCACAAGTAAA
>RFNX01000422.1 GCA_009926905.1 Flavobacteriales bacterium | reverse complement strand
GATTCGGATATATTATGTTTTCATTTTGAGAATAAACTTCATGTATACTTGAACTTTGAGAGTTAATGTTCCATTTATTCAAATAAATTTTTAAACTACCAGAGCGCACATCTCCCCAAATTGCATACGCTGTATCATTTAGAAGTGCGACATTCATAAAATCATTTCCCTTGTCCTCTAATATAACATTATGGTCAACTTGCAAAGATGAAATACTATAATCTTCCTCGAAATCAGGCATACCATTTCTTCTTACAGCACAATAAATTTCTGTAGGAACACCATAAGTGGAGCCTGTTGCATTTCTTCTATCTCTCCAACAAACAACTAAATCTCCGTCAGTATCAAAATCAGCCCACACTAAATCTTGTAACTTCCCATTCGATATTGGATCTTGATTGATTCTCTTAATTGCTGACCAACTTGTTCCAGCATTTGTTGTTTCCATCATTTTTATATCTGCATCCCCATCCAAATCAGACAAAAAGAAATACGCTAAGTGATTCGGATTATTGGGGTTAGAACGCAACAAATAGCCAGTCTTTAACAATGAATTCGTGGCGTTATTGGCTAAAAAAAGACCTGCACTTTGATATGCTACTTGGTGATTTACATCCACACATGCATTAGACGAACTAGCCAAAATCAACCTCGCAAAAGGACTTTGAGAAGGAAGATAACTTGGATAAATTGCATAAAACTTTCCATCACTTGCGACTGTTGGTGTAGGCATTGGTTGTGCAATTGTTGAACCAGCTAAGAAACCTAATGAATCTAAAAAACGAGCTGGAGCAAAAGAAGCACCATTATCTGTACTAACTGTAACATAAGGATTATAGGGCGGAGTGACTAAGGTAGGTTGGTCTGCATTCATGTTGGTTATATAAATAGTTCCATCTAAAGGGCCTCCCGAACAATCAATAGCCATCCATGGTCTATCTAAACAAACTTTATTTGGACAATCCAAAAGCGATAAAACTTCCACAGCATTTCCCCATGTCATACCACCATCTGTTGATTTTCGAACGACTACCTTTCCTGCGGTAAATAATTCATTATCATAGTCAATATAATTGAGAAAAACATTGCCATTATTATCGAATTTTACCGAAACATCTGCACAAGAATAAGTTGAAACAATATGTGGTTGCCAAATTGGTGTTGACCATGTTAATCCTCCATTTGTAGAAACGGAAGACTTAATCACCACCTTATTATTTGCTTGAAACCCCATCCAAGCTGCAACTAATTGTTGTTGATTTTGTGGATTTACAGCTAAATAAGGTTCACCTTCAAAAATAGCACCTTGAGAAACAAGTGTGTTTTGTGCAGAAATCTGAAAGAATAGAACATTAATTAAAATAAAGAGTAATTTTTTCATGACTAAATTTTTTAATACCCCTTAAAATTACAAAATCATACTTTACAAACAATCAAATTTTTATTTGAGCATTAAATTTAATTAATAGAGACATAATTTCAAGATTATTTAAGTTTACT
>RFNX01000283.1 GCA_009926905.1 Flavobacteriales bacterium | reverse complement strand
GGAAAATGTCCATTAAACTACTATATTACATTGAATGGTAAAACAATAAAAAAAACTTCTGGGTTTAGTATTCGACCAAAAAATTGGGATTCTGTAAGAAGGAAGATAAAGGGAGGACCAAAGGATTTGTTAAGAATAGAAGCTGGATTAAGTGAGAAGATAGCTGAATTTAAAAGATACTTTCTAAGTCTTGATGCAACTGGAGGTGTAATAAGTAGAAAAACTGTAGATGACTTTTTTAATGATTTTAGGTTTGATGATTTCTACTCTTATTATGAAGGTATTTTATTAAAACGAATCGAGCTAAAAAAATCTACACGTGAAAAGTATGTATTATGTCTAAAAATACTTAAAGAATTTTGCAAAAAGAAAAAGTTGTTTAACATACGATTTATTGACATAACACTAAGTTTTATTGAAGAGTTTGACAAATACCTTATTTACCAACTAAATCTTTCGAGTGATTCTGCATACAATTACCATAAATGTTTAAAGTATGTATTTAACCAAGCGTTGAAAGATGACCTAATTGTTAAATCCCCTTATTTTGGTTTTAAGGCTGAAAAAGCTGAGAGAAGGAAAGTAGTAATCCCTTTATCTCTTGAAGAAATAAGAGTTATTGAAGAGTTGGAAATTCCTAAAACAAACAAAGTTTTGAATAATGTTCAAGATGCTTTCTTATTAATGCTTAACACTGGTGTTCGTTATTCTGATTTGTTTTCGATTAGCTTGGAAAACAAAAAGACAATACCATCTTCTTTAAAAGGTGAGAGATTGGCATACATTGAAATAGTCCAAAAGAAAACTGAACAAAATGTTCTTATTCCTCTGAACACTAAGAGCCGAAGTATTTTGAATAAATTAAGGGCAAGAAATAAATTGAATATAAAAACAGATTGTTTAGTGCCAAAAATAACAAACCAAGCATTGAATAGAAATTTAAAAATAATTGGTGAGATGGCTGGAATTGACAAAAAATTAACTTGTCATTTAGCAAGGCATAGTTTTGCTTGTAACTTGCTAAATAATAAAATTTCTTTGGAATGTGTTTCTAGGTTACTAGGGCATAGAAGCATTAAGAGTACAATGATTTATGCAAAAACAGATACAAATATTGTATTGAATTCTGTTAATGTTTTAAATTTCTCTAAAGAAATCTGATAAGCTAATTTTGTGAATATCTAGTAATTTAAGGAGGGTCTTTAATGTAAGATTCGTACCATTCTCGACCCTCCAATATTGAACCCTATTAATGTTATTGTCATAAGCGAAGCTTTCTGCACTAGTATAGTTAGCATCTATGCGAAGTTGACGAATCTTTTTTGCGATTCTTAAAATTCTTTCGTCTGGTATTTCCTCCTTGCTTAACATTTTTAAGCGAAGTTGCTTTAGAAAAAAACATCTTGTAACCGCATTTATGCGAATTTTAGTTAACTTCGATATAAATTTATATCTATGAAAAAAATGTTTGCTCTTCCATTATTTTTAGGATTAACAATA
>RFNX01000058.1 GCA_009926905.1 Flavobacteriales bacterium | reverse complement strand
ATTGGTATTCCTATAGCTTGTGCAACGCCTGTAAAACCATATCTATAAGCTACAACATACGACGAACCATTGTCTTTTTTGATTGGTCCTTCCGTTACAAATTCCAAACCTGTTAAGGCACCGAATTGAAACGTATGTTCTCTTTTATCACTGTTTCCATTTCGCAAACCTAAGTCAAAAACTCCAGCGTTGGCATTTCCATATTCAGCGGGAAAAGCAGAAGTCATAAAGTCTGAATTGCGCAATAAATTGGTGTTGATGGCAGAAACTGGTCCGCCTGTCGTTCCAATGGTTGCAAAGTGATTTGGGTTGGAAATGTTTAAACCTTCAATGCGCCAAAGTACGCCAATTGGTGAATTTCCGCGAATTACTAAGTCGTTGCGCGAATCGTCGGGAGAACTCACACCTGCAAAATTAGAAGCTAAACGCGCAGGGTCAGAACGTCCACCGGCATAACGATTCACTTCTTCCATCGAAAATGAACGTCCGCTCACGGAAGTCAATTCGTTGTTCATTGTTTTTTTCTTCGCACTGATAGTCACGCTTCCCAATGCTGAAACGCTTTCTTCAATCGAAATATCGAGAACAGTTTCTTTACCGGAAGACACAACGACATTCGAAATAACGACTTCTTTGTAGCCTGCGTAATTTACTTTTATGGTGTAACGACCTGGAACAATATCAAGCAATTTGAATTTTCCGTCGACATCGGTTTTGCTCATTTTCGCAGGATTGCTTTCCACGATTTGAACCAAAACACCAGGCATTGTTTGCTGGGATTGTTTATCGGTAATGGTTCCTTTGATGTTTTGTAAAGTGCTTTGTCCAAACACGATTTGTGTTAGAGTAAAAAAACTAAAGAGTAGTAAATGTTTCATAATTGTTAATTTATGGAACAAGATTACTTCACTCAAAACATTTATAAAAGTAAAAACTCGCTGAATCGTCGAAATTAGAGGTCGAATTGTAAAATAGTTTGGTCGAGTCGTTTGACCTTATCGCACATAATCCTGTTTTTGAACCAGCATATATTGATCGTTTTCCAGTTTGATGTAACCGAAATCGTAGCAGAAAAAATACTTGGAACCTTTTTGTGTGCGGTAAATATTGGTGAAATAATGAAAATTAAAACCTTCTTCTGCCAAGGTAATTCCATCCACCGTTTTCTTTCCGTCCGGATTCAATTTAGCTAGAATTCGTCTGTTTTTTCTTAAAATAGAATTGATGCGACGAACGGTAGAGTTGGCATCTTCGTTTATCTTATTATTGAAAGAATTACGGCAATAATCGGAACAGAATTTTTGATCTTTCCTTCCCGATAACTTAATGCCACATTCGTTACAGGTTCTAGCTTCCATTGTTATTTTCCTATTTTTTTAATTGAACGCTCAGGTTATCACAAGATTAACAACAATTAACAGCAAAAACAAGCTTTTCATAGACAATCTTTGACACCTTTGCGTACACACGAAATTAACAATATGTTGGACAATACAGCTC
>RFNX01000059.1 GCA_009926905.1 Flavobacteriales bacterium | reverse complement strand
TTAAATAATGGCTGAAGCTAAGAATTGTTTAAGGCTTTCAATACTCAATGGCACTCCACCATCTTTATCTAGACCTTCACCATCAATAATAGCATCCGCTACTGAGCTCTTCTGTTGTAGTGACTCATGCTGTCTAACTTCAATTGAACCTTCAATTAATAAATCTTGAATTACGATTGAGGGCCAGGTTGAAGAGGCTCTTCTGATGCGTCCGTTTCTTTGGACCGCAGCTCCCGAAGACCAGGGAAGGTCGTAGTTAACAAGTAGGTTAGCCGCTGGTAAATCAACACCATACCCGCCAGCATCGGAAGAAATAAGAACACGAACGCTTGAATCAGTATTGAAAGCAATCTTATTCTCCTCTTTAGTCTTGGCATCGAGTTTACCTGAATAAAGGCGACACTGCTCAGGGCCCAATGCCTCAGATATTTTATCAAGCATATCTACATAGGTAGCAAAGATTACTACTTTGTTTGCCTCATCTTGTTCAAGAAACTCTTTAACGTACTGGACCAGATAGTCCAATTTAGGTGAATGGCTAATGCCATCGAGAGCCCCAGAATCAACCAACTCATTTGCGTATGACGACCCCTCTCCTGATTGTAATTTAAACTTAACAGCACTACTACGAAGAAGGTCTGGATGTGAACAAAGCATCTTCAAAGAACCAATCTTAGACATAATCTTACCGCGCATCTCATCTTCTGGACCGCCGCGTTGTGAGGCATACCCATAGTGAGCCATCACATTAAACCCTGAACCAAACAAAGCCTGAGCCTCATCTAAATCAAATAGTAAATCGCCAGCAATACGGGTATATAACTTAGAACACTTACGGTCAAAGCTAATCTTGATAGGTTCTTTGTGAATAGTGTCTGGAAGGTACGGAGCTACGTCTTCATCCTTCTGCGCTTTACGAACAGAAGCCTCTTTCATCTTTGTGTGAAGCGTGTCGAGGTTACGGTAATACTGTGGAGCGCCCCAAGAATTTCTTACGATAAAAGCAGAATCAAAGATATCAAACCTACCAAGTACGTTGGCGTCGACAAATTGCATAATGCTGTAAAGCTCTTCGGGCTTACCGTTTTCAATAGGAGTTCCAGTAAGCGCGAATCTAAACGGAGCATTGATTAACCTCTTTACGGCTTTAGAGCGTTTTGATTTGAATGACTTAATAGCTGTTGCTTCGTCGAGCACCACGAAACCTCGTGGGAGGTGTCGTACTTTGTCCCAGTCGTTAACAATTTGCTCATAGTTAAGGATGACATAATCCACCCCCGTGTTCCGCCAGTCGAACGCTTGTTCGTACTGCTCTGCGCGTTTCTTCGGCGTTCCATCAATAACCAAAGCTTTTGAAGTTCCATCTGTAAATTTCTCAATCTGATTAGCCCACTGATACTTAAGTGAGGACAAGCAGATTATAAGACCTGGCTCTTTAATTTTGTTCTCATCCATGAGGCGCTCTATGGCAGCGATGGTGATAACAGTTTTACCTAAACCAAGGTCATAGGCAACCAGCATCTTGCTGCGCTCGCACATGCGGTCAACAGCCTCTGGTTGATAGGGAAGTAGGGTCCCTGTAAAAGTCAAGCTCTGTAACCTCTCATGCGAGTTTGTATAAGAACCTTTAGGTCCTCAAGGGTACCGTTGTTTAAAAATATCTGCTCAACCTTTTCCCCCTCCATGGCTGACTCTGATACATGTTGATTGACAGCCTCTACATTAGGGCGTTTGATGCGCCATATCTGAGAGTTGTCATACTTGCGAATAGCTTTAGCTTCATTTGGGAAACGCACGTCAGTAATAACATAGTTACCTTCAAAATGAACTTTGCTTAGAGCTTGTTGTACCCAAAACATATCGCCAAAAGTTTTACGGGCACCAACGCCAAGGTTCTGAAGAAGGATACGAGCCTCAGGGTAATCGACTTTAACCTTGTCCCACCCGTATGCGTCAACCAACCCTTGAACTCTATAACCTTCTTTTAGCATTGGGTTAGCTTCGTATAACAGGGCACGTATAGGGTCGGCAAAGGCGAC
>RFNX01000060.1 GCA_009926905.1 Flavobacteriales bacterium | reverse complement strand
ACAGACGAAGATCCTTTGTATTTCATAATGGGATTGGTTGCGTTTTTAACAGCTCACCTTTTTTACATTTATATATTCTTTAATAAGATAAAAACAAATTTCCCTAAGAAGGGTGTAGGTATTTCAACCGCTTTGATTATTGTTTATTTGTTGTATTTTCTTTCAACGATGTGGGATAATTTGGCAGATATGAAAATTCCAGTGCTAGTTTATGCTATCGTAATTTCATCAATGTTGTGGTTGGCAATTCGAATTTATTTTCAAAATTATTCTAAAAGTAGTTTGTTAATTTTATTGGGTGCATTGTCTTTCGTGATTTCTGATAGTACCCTCGCATTGAACATGTTTTATTTTGATGGAAAAATCCAAAATGGTTCATTGATAATTATGTTTACTTATCTTGCTGCACAAACGCTTTTGGTTATTGGCTTGATGGGAGAAAAATCAGAAGTTAAAGATTAAATTGAATGTCATTTCAAGGAGTTGGAAAAATCAAATTCAACATTCAAAATTCAATCATTAAGTTTTTACTCCACCAAATGAATAAATCCTGATTTTACTTTACCTTCTACAATGAATTTGTAAAAGTAAACACCCGCAGGCAAAGCCAGACCATTTGATGCTTTTCCGTCAAAAGGAGCACTTGTTTCAGTACTAGAATAAACTAAATTTCCCCAACGATTGAAAATATTTAAGTTGAATGCAATGCAAGTCATAGCATATTCTGAAATGTTTAAAACATCATTGATATTGTCGTCATTTGGAGTGATTACATTTGGGAATTCTGAATCGTCGAAGGTTTTGTCAAATTCTATGGCTGCAATAACAGAAGCAGAAGGTGAAATGCAATTGTTTAAATTGAAATAAGCACTATAAGTTCCAGTTTCTTCAGGGAATAATGGAAACGTATTGGTGTAATTTGTAGAAGTATAGCCATTTGGACCCGTCCAAAATATGGGGTAATTTTCATTGACTGATGAAATAGTCAAATTGTCACCAGGACATTTTGGAAAGTTAGCGATTAAGACTGGTGCGCTTGGAGTTTGAGTTACCTGTAAGTTTAATGTATGAATACTGTCACAATTATTTACACTGTTAAAATTAGCTGTGTAAGTTCCACTTTGGGTATAATTCTGATTGTTAACAGGCCAAAGATAATTGTCGCAAATGGCAACATTTTCAGTAATTGAAAAAGTCGGATTCACTGATAAATTCAAAACGATGATACTGTCGCAACCATTAATGGTGTTGTAATTGAAAGGATAGATTACAGCATCTGTAAATGTAGTTCCTTGAAAAGAAATGCTATCATTGTCGCAAATAGAAGTAGTAACTGTATCGTTGTAACTTGGATTTACAATTAAATGAAGGGTAACCAGCGAGTCGCATCCGTGAATCGTTTGCAAGGAATCTAAAAAATATCCTGCTTGCAAATAATTGTTTCCATTAAATATAGCTGTATCACCTTGACAAATTATTTGAGAAACAGTATCTGTAAAAACGGGATGCACTGTAACCGTTGCATTAATGTTGTTTTGCACACCATTTGATGTTGTTACAATTGCAGAGTACGTCGTTGTTGAGAGTGGTGCAACGGTAATCGAAGGCCCATTTGTTCCATTGTTCCATGCGATAGTTCCACTTGCTGTAATGGTTAAAGTTGTACTATCTCCTTGACAAATCACTTGATTTCCACTCAAAACTGCTGCGCAACCATTTGCTAAATTTCCGGGTTCACAAACACATAAATCGTTTAAATCTGAAATGCCATCGCCATCAGAATCTATATTGTCTGTGGCAGAACCATCTGCAACAAGAAATAAACCATACGGATTTGCTCCAGTACTCGGAAAATTGTAAACCATAATGTCAACATAGTTCAACCCTCCAGCCCAAGGACCTGTTAATGTCATGTTTAATTGTCCACCAA
>RFNX01000344.1 GCA_009926905.1 Flavobacteriales bacterium | reverse complement strand
CAATACTTGTTTCTGCATCTTCAACATTTGCACCTTTGAACGAAACAACTGCAATGACATCAGAAACGTGTTGAGCCAATTCGTCAGAAGCACCTTCATTTTTCAAGAAATTAAAAGCAACATCAGCGCCTTTGTCAAAATCACCGTCATTGTATTTATGGTCGGCAATGTCGTGTAACAGAGCAGCTAATTCAATGATTTCCAAATCGCCACCTTCTTTAGATTGCAAGTATTTTGCGGTATTCCAAACGCGCTCAATGTGAAACCAATCGTGACTTCCTTCGAAGGCTTCAAATTTTGTTTGAACCGCTTTTTGAATGCGTGAAACGAGCGTTTCTTCCAAAATTATTGTTTTACAATTCGTTTTGTAACCGTTTGATTTCCAGATTTTACTTTCAAAAAGTAATAACCGCTTTCTAACGATTCTGTATTGATGGTAGATTGAGTGGTAGTTACAACTAATTTCCCACTTAAATCAAAGATTTTTACTTCGTCAATCGCTTTCTCGCTTTTCACAGAAACTTGATTGGTAAACGGATTTGGATAAACAGAAACTGATAAATTTTGAATTTCTGAAACTCCTACATGATCTTCTTTTCGAACAGCGATGTCATCCAAATACAATTTGAATCCATTGTAAGTTACGTTTATGAAAGCGACGTAAATAGTTTGAGCATTGAATCCTTTTTCAGAAAGATTAACTTCACGGGTCGTCCATTCAAAATTTTCTTGTTCGATGTTTCCGATTGTATCTGTGAAACTTGAAATTTGATTGTCAGTCGTGGAAATCATCACCATATAATCATCAGGAAAAGAAGGGTCGTGCGATTTTGCGTTCCAAGAAATGTAATTTCCAAAAGCACCTAATTGTAAAGCTGGCGAAATCAACCAACGACTTGCGGTGTCAACAGGTGAGAAATATGAAGTTGAACCAGCAACTGTATCTAAAGAATTTTCTGGATCTGGTAAAGAAATCCAAGCGTTTGAAAATTCAGCTACAGAATTATCAGGTGTATTTCCATCGTTATTCAAAATGCTGTAATTCGTGGGGATTCCTAGCTGAAAATCAGTATTTAAAATGTTTACTTGAGCATTCATTTGTGAAATAACAAACAAAGAAAATAGGGATACAATTAATTTTTTCATTAAAACAAATTTAAGGTTATTCTACCAAAGCGATTAATATATCTTTGAATTCTTGGTAAAAGCTATCAAATTCTACCAATCTGTCGCGAAAAAACAAGTGAATTTTCTCCCAATCATCATCGTTGTAGAAATTTACATCGTCTAATTTCCAGTAAATTCGACCAATGATTTTTCCATCTGAATTTTTGAAGTTTTCTTCCCAAATAGTTGGGTAGTTCATACTGTTTTCCATGACTTTTTTCAATTCACCAAGCTGTTCCCAGAAAATATCTTTCACGCTTTGGTCTCTGAATTGAATGTCGTAACAGAGTGCAGTTAGTTTTCCGTCGCAAACCAAACGAATGTATGTGTCTTTAACATCTGTTCTATAACTGAGCCAATTCACTCTTCGGTTGGAAGACGAACTCACTTTTCGCATTACCTCTTTGAAGGCAGCCCAGAACATTTCATTGCGTTCTTTTCGCGCTTCTTTCGACAGCATTATTTGTTTCCTTTTGCGTGGTCAGCTAAGAATTGTTGTAAACCTAAATCCGTCAAAGGATGTTTCGCCAATGCTTTAATCGCACTTAAAGGACCAGTCATTACATCTGAGCCAATTTCAGCGCAATGAACAATGTGCATAGGGTGACGAACAGAAGCTGCTAAAATTTCAGTGTCAAATGCATAATTGTCGTAAATCACTCGGATTTGTTGAATCAATGCCAAACCGTCAGTTGAAATGTCGTCTAATCTTCCTAAGAATGGAGAAATGTATGAAGCACCCGCTTTTGCAGCAATTAATGCTTGACCAGCTGAGAAAATCAAGGTGCAATTGGTGCGAATTCCTTTACCAGAAAAGTATTTAATAGCTTTGATTCCTTCTAATGTCATTGGGATTTTAACCACAATATTTTTGTGCAACTCAGCCAATTGTTCGCCTTCACGAATCATTCCTTCTAAATCAGTTGCAATAACTTCAGCACTTACAGGTCCGTCAACGATGTTACAAATGTCAACGTAATGTTTCAAAATATTGTTTGTACCCGTGATTCCTTCTTTCGCCATCAATGATGGATTGGTAGTCACACCGTCTAAAATTCCAAGTTCATTTGCTTCTTTAATTTCAGCTAGGTTTGCAGTATCTATAAAAAATTGCATAAGTGCTTATTTTCTGTTTTTCAATTCTTGTTGTTTTTTCTGCATTTCCTCTAATTTCTCCTGAAAGCGAGATTTCTTTTTCTCTTTCGGGTTCGTTACAGCTTGCAGTTTTCTTTCAGCCATTTTCGCACGTAATTTATCTTCATCTGCAAAGAATTGTTTGATAATCACCATAATTAAGATAGAAATCAATGTTGATATGAAGTAGTAGTAACTCAAACCAGCTGAATAATTATTGAAGAAGAAAATCATCATTATTGGGAAAATGTACATGATCACTTTCATGTTTGGCATTCCCGGCTGTTGTGGTTGTTGAACGTTTCCACTGTTTAAGAATGTATAAATCAAGGTTGTAATGGACATTAACAATGTAAATAAACTCACGTGGTCACCGTACGGCCAAATGTTTACTCCAAAGTCCCAAATTGAATCGTAAGAAGACAAATCTTCAGCCCACAAGAAAGGCTGTTGACGCAATTCAAAAGCAGCAGGGAAGAAACGGAATACGGCAAGTAAAATCGGCATTTGAATCAACATTGGAACGCATCCCGCCAGAGGACTTGCACCTGATTCACGGTAAAGTGCCATCATTTCCAT
>RFNX01000562.1 GCA_009926905.1 Flavobacteriales bacterium | reverse complement strand
CGACCATTTGATATTTCTAGAGATGGATTTGTAATGGGGGAGGGGGCTGGAGCTTTGATTTTAGAAGAATACGAACATGCTAAAAAACGTGGCGCAACTATTTTAGGAGAAATTATTGGTGGCGGAATGGCTGCTGACGCTTATCATTTGACGGGTACACATCCTGAAGGAGCTGGTGCTGTACTTGGAATGCATGAAGCGCTAAGAGAAGCAGAAATAGCAGCTGATGAAATTGATTATGTAAACATGCACGCAACTTCAACTCCACAAGGCGATACATCTGAATTAATTGCTGCAAGAACTGTTTTTGGTGAACGTCAATCTTTATCGATTTCGGCTACAAAATCCATGACGGGACATTTGCTAGGAGCAGCTGGAGCAATTGAAGCTATCGCTTGCGTGAAAGCACTTGAAACTGGTTGGATTCCGCCCACCATAAACACTGAAAATATAGAGCCTGAATTTGCCAATCTGTATGATTTTCCATTAGGAAAAGCGATTCAAAAAGACATGAAATACGCCATGAGTAATACTTTTGGATTTGGCGGACACATAGCCTCAGTAGTGATGAAAAAGTTTGAAGGATAGTTTAGGATTTGAAAAATTAAGAAGTTAAGATAATAGAGATTAATTTTCTTAATCCTTTAATATTTAACTCCTGAAATTAAATTAATTTTGAAAAAATCAAACTAAAATGAAACCACTTAGTTCCGAATTAGCAAAGTTTAAAGAAGAGATTTTTATTGTTCAAAATGATGTCAAAAGTGCATACTACGAAAGAGCAATCAATCGTTTATTTGAGTTAGTAGTGCTTTATCCTAATCAAGCAGAACCATTTTATGAATTAGGAAAATTGGCATATAATTTTTGGAGAAATGACGAAGCAGAGAACTATTACATTAAAGCTTTAAAGGCAGACCCAGAATACTTTCCAACTTACACACAATATGCTTTGATTTTGATAAAAGAACATCGTTTTGACGAAGCAGAAGCATTATTACAGAATTCTAAAAAACTAAGAAATCGAGAAGATTCAGATATTTATTTTTACTCTGGAATGCTTTATCAGCATAAGGGTGAATTGGAGTTAGCCATCGAAAACTACACAAATGGAATCAATGTTAGTATCAATGAAGCGCAAATCGATTTGAACCTGAAATTTATTCGAGCATGTAAAGAATTGAGAGGTTGGGAATAATCTAACTTTATTCTTCCAATAAATCAGGTCTTCTTTCTTTCGTGCGTAGATAAGCTTGCTCATCACGCCATTTTTCCACTTCCTTCGTATTTCCTGACAATAAAACATCGGGCACTTTCCATCCGTTAAATTCTGGTGGTCTTGTATAAACTGGTGGTGACAGTAAATTGTCTTGAAAACTATCTGTTAAGGCAGACGTTTCATCATTCAAAACACCTGGGATTAATCTAACCACGGCATCCACCACAACTGCGGCGGCAAGTTCTCCACCAGATAAAACATAGGAGCCAATGGAAATTTCTTTGGTGATATAATGTACACGGATGCGTTCATCGACACCTTTATAATGTCCACAAAGAATCATAATATTTTCTTTCAAAGACAAATCATTGCAGTGTTTTTGCTCTAAAATTTCGCCGTCAGGAGTCATGTAAATTATGTCGTCGTACTTTCTTTCTGTTTTTAATTTTTCAATCAAAACTGAAATAGGTTCAATACTCATTACCATTCCTGCTCCACCACCGTATTGATAATCGTCCACGTTTTTATGTTTGTTGCTGGAGTAATCTCTGATGTTGTGAACATGTATCGAAACATGCCCTTTATCTTGCGCCCGTTGCATAATAGAAGCAGAAAATGGACTTTCTAATAATTGAGGTAAAACAGTAAGAATATCAATTCGCATGTTGCAAAGTTAGCTTGATTCGTGAAATAGTTGATTGTGATTTAGAATTAATCTGAATTATTGCATTATTCACAGCTTAAAATGAAATTAACTTTTGTTTTCAAATAAAGAACTAAATTTGTGCCATGAGATTAATCACAATTGTTTTAGCAGCATACTTTTTCTTGCTGTCTTTTGCACCCAACATGCAAGGTGCTCAATTGCTGAATTTATCCAGCTTTATCGATCATTACGAGCAACATTTAGAAACCAATCCTAGTTCTTCTCTGTTGACTTTTGTCAAAGAACATTATTTCAGTCAAATAAATGATTTAGACAAAGAACATAATAGTTTGCCTTTAAAAACTTCGATAAATAATTCTGTTGGAGTTTATACATGTGAACAAAATGCTATAAAATTTATTCCTTTTGAAGAAATTGTATTTTCTACGAAAGAAGAAAAATTCACTGTTTACGAAGAAGCTTATAATTTCAATAAGTTTCATTCAGTTTGGCATCCGCCTAGAATTTGTTAATCATTTTAATGAAGGGTAAGTGTGTGCTTTTATCACATTAATCTTATCTATTTAAGTTATTTGATTAACAAATGAATTTATGCTAAATAAAATAATCGAGTTTTCACTCAAGAACAAACTTATCGTTGGCCTTTTTACGATTGCGCTGATGATTTATGGAATTTTTGAAGTAACAAAACTTCCAATTGATGCAGTTCCTGACATCACAAATAATCAGGTTCAAATTATTACAGTCGCATCTTCTTATGGTGCCACAGACATTGAACGATTGGTAACTTTTCCAATTGAACAAGCCAATAGCAATATTGATGGAATAAAAGAAATCAGAAGTTTTTCGCGTTTTGGTCTTTCATTAGTAACGATTGTTTTTGAAGATGATATGGATATCTATTCGGCTCGTCAGCAAGTTTCAGAACGTCTTCAAAAAATACAAAATCAAATTCCTCCAGGTGTTGGTGTACCTGAATTAGGGCCCATTTCAACTGGATTGGGTGAAATTTATCAATATGTACTAAGACCGAAAAAAGGCTATGAAAATAAATACGATGCTACTGAATTGAGAACAATGCAAGATTGGGTTGTTCGAAGACAATTGTTAGGAGTAAAAGGAGTTGCTGAAATTAGTAGTTTCGGAGGTAAATTGAAACAATTCGAAATTTCAATTAATCCAGATAAATTACAATCTTTTGGTTTGTCTATCACGGACGTGTTCGATGCATTGGAAAAAAACAATCAAAATACGGGAGGCTCTTACATTGAAAAAGGACCAACGGTATTATTCATTCGAAGTGAAGGTTTGATTGGAAGTATCAATGACATCGAAAACATTTCCATTAAATCAACTGAAGGCGGTACACCAATTTTTATAAAAGATGTAGCGGATGTTAAAATCGGTTTCGCGACGCGTTATGGAGCATTGTGTTACAACGATGAAGGTGAAGCAGCGGGTGGAATTGTGATGATGTTGAAAGGCGCAAACAGCAGTGATGTTATTAAAAACGTCAAAGAACGCATTGCACTTATACAAAAAACGATGCCAGAAGGTGTTGTGATTGAACCTTTTTTGGATCGAACAAAAATGGTAAACAATGCCATAGGAACAGTTGAGAAAAATTTAGTGGAAGGTGCACTCATTGTTATTTTTGTTTTAGTTGTTTTCCTTGGAAATGTTCGTGCAGGACTTCTTGTAGCATCTGTCATTCCATTAGCGATGTTGTTTGCAATCATCATGATGAACACATTTGGAGTAAGTGGAAATTTGATGAGTTTAGGTGCATTGGATTTTGGATTGATTGTCGATGGAGCAGTTATCATTGTGGAAGCCGTCATGCATCAATTGACGCATGGTAAACGATTTGCTTCAGTTGATAAGATTTCACAAACGCAAATGGACAAAGAAGTTGGTTTCTCTGCTGGAAAAATGATGAACAGTGCTGTTTTTGGTCAAGTTATTATTTTAATTGTTTATTTGCCAATTTTATCTTTAAGTGGAATTGAAGGAAAAATGTTTAAACCGATGGCACAAACAGTTGCTTTTGCTTTGATTGGTGCATTCATTCTTTCATTGACTTATATTCCAATGATGAGCTCGATTTTCTTGAGCAAAACAATAAAACATAAACCGAATATTTCTGATAGAATAATGGGGAATGTGGAACGACGTTATCAAAGTGGTTTAGCAAAAATTCTTCGTTTTCCTAAAACAGTTATTGGAGTTGTAATAACAATGTTTGTCATTGCTGTATTTATTATGACCAATCTCGGTGGTGAATTTATACCAGCCTTGGAAGAAGGAGATTTCGCAATTGATACAAAAGTACTTTCGGGAAGTAATTTGAATACGACTATTGAATATTCACAAAAAGCTGCTCACATTTTAAAAACGCAATTTCCAGAAGTTGAAAAAGTGGTGACAAAAATTGGTAGTGGTGAAGTTCCAACCGATCCAATGCCAATGGAAGCAGCGGATATGATGGTTATTCTGAAAGACAAAGAAGAATGGACTTCTGCCAAAACGTTCCCTGAATTGGCTGAAAAAATGGGGAAAGCATTAAAAGACGTTCCCGGAATTACAACAGGTTTTCAGTTTCCAGTACAAATGCGTTTTAATGAATTAATGACAGGTGCACGACAAGATGTGGTGTGTAAAATTTTCGGTGAAGATTTGGATTCCTTAGCATCTTACGCAGCGAAATTGGGTAAAATTATAAACACTGTTGACGGAGCACAAGATTTGTACATTGAACCAGTAACGGGCATGCCACAAGTTGTGATTAAATATAATCGTGCTTTAATTGCTCAATACAATTTGAATATTTCAGACATCAATCGAATTGTAAATACAGCTTTTGCTGGTCAAAGTACAGGTTTAGTTTATGAAGGTGAAAAGCGTTTTGATTTAGTGGTGAGATTGGATAACAAGCTTCGAGACAGATTGGAAGATATTCGAAATTTGTTAATTCCAACTCCTCAAGGCAATCAAATTCCTTTGGGGCAATTGGCAAATGTCGATATTGTAAACGGTCCGAATCAAATTCAACGTGAAGACACCAAACGAAGAATTGTTGTTGGATTCAATGTGAGAGGTAGAGACGTTCAAAGTATCGTAGAAGAATTGCAAAAAAAAGTAGGTAAAGACCTCAAATTTACTTCAGGATATTACGTAACTTATGGTGGCGCTTTCGAAAATTTGAACGAAGCAAAAGCACGACTTTCTATTGCTGTTCCAATTTCATTAGCGTTGATATTCTTATTGCTATTTTTCGCTTTTAATTCTGTAAAGCATGGGTTGTTAATTTATACTGCGATTCCGCTTTCAGCAATTGGAGGAATTTATTTCTTAGCGTTAAGAGGAATGCCTTTCAGTATCAGTGCTGGTG
>RFNX01000177.1 GCA_009926905.1 Flavobacteriales bacterium | reverse complement strand
GAATAGTTGCATTTATTACGTTCGTAATTATTTCTCTTCTAATTCAAATTAATGGTAACTATGGATTTTTTAATTTGACTTCAATTGTTTTAGCATTACTCATATTAAATGATAATGATATCTCATTTTACAAAGCCTCAACTAACGTTAATAGAATTGAGATGGGGAGGATTGCTAAAAGTATAATTGTTTTTCAATTATTCCTACAATCATTATATTGTATTACAGTTTTTAATCCTAAACCTCATTCTCCACAAAATCATTTTAACTATATATTCACTAATATAAATTCAAAAAATAAATTTGTCAATTCAGTTATTGAACCATTAAAATGGCTTGAGTATTTTAGAATATGTAATCCTTACGGTGTTTTTAGAAGTATTCCAAAGAATCATTATGAAATACGATTCAGCGGTAGTATTGATGGTAAAACTTGGAAATATTACACTTTCAATTATTTACCTTCTGGCTTGACTGATTACTTAGGTTTCTATGCGCCTTATTACCCTCGTTTAGACCATTTAATGTTCTATGAAACAATAAGTGCACAAAACTATAAATGGAACCCATTAAACAAGTTCTATAATGAAAAACATAATTGGCTTAACAATTTTATTTCTAAACTTTTAGAAAACGACAAATCAGTAACTAAGCTATTAAAAACAAATCCTTTCGATAAATCCACAAAACCAAAATTAGTTAAAGTTGAATTATACAAACTAAGTTTTTCAGATAATAAAAATCATAACTGGAATTTCAAAAAAATGAAAATTTTTAAAATATTCTCCTCTCAAGCACACTGTAGTAATGAGATATTTACATCAAAAGAAATTATGAAATATAGCACAAGCGATAATTAATTAATAATCGCATTCATATAGTAATTTTCCTGTTTTGACTGAAAAAATCTTAGCGTTTCCTAATTCGCTTCCAGCAAGAATATGTGTCCCACTTGGGGAAAAATGAATTGTATTAATCCGTCCTTTAAACGCATTGATTTTCTTGATAATTTTGGATAGAGTTATATCTAAAAAATAAATGCTTCCTTTTGAAGTAGATAAAGCAATTGTTTTATCATCATTACTAAAACAAGCAACGTAAGCGGCACCATCTAATTTAAATGAAGTATAAATTCTTTTTTGCGTAAATCGATCATATATAGCAACTGTGCTATCTTTTGAAGCTGTAATGATTTTATTCATATCATTGCTTGGCATAATGCAATAAACCCAATCCCTATGACCTATATATTCATGAATAATCCTTTTTTTTTGAATATCATACTCAAATCCGCAATTTCCTGAAGAAACTACCAATTTCTTGTCAGGTTCCGTATAAAAAAGATGAAACGCTCCTGATTTATTTAATTTTACATATATAGTATCGGTTGTAAGAAAATTATAGACAACCAATTGACCGTCATTACCACATCCTGCCAATGTATTGTATCCATAAACAGACGTCCAAGCATTAAGATGAAATTTATACTTTTTAATAATACTTAAATCCTCGCTATTAATAACCGTTAATAAATTGTCATTTCCTCCTGAAATAATGTATTTATCATCGAGTGAAAAAAAAGAAGAGTTGGCATTTCCAGAATGAATTTTTCTAATCAGGATAATATTAAGTAAACTGTCTGTAATAATTACTCTACCTTCCGTAGTTGACATTGAAATTCGATCACCACTGCTATTATAAAACGCGGCATGTACCCCTTCAACTTTTTTTCCCTTAACATTATTTATCTTATCTTTGTTCGTTATGTTTGAACAACTTAAAACTATTTGTATCATTACAATAACTGCAATTTTAGTAGGGTGTTGCAATAACGAATACAACATAAGTTCTTTAAAAAAAATTAATAATAAAATCAAAGATACAACTATATCGAATATTGAACTTGTATATGTACCTAAAGGTTCATTTAAGTATGGTATTAATTGCGAAGAAAGACTAATAAATTACGATTTTTGGATTGGGAAATATGAAATAACTAATTTACAATACTATAATTTTCTTATTGATGCGAAAAGAAATAAATTTATTACAATTAAAGATGGTAAAGTACTTTATAAATTTCAGGGGGATTCAATAGTAAGAGCTGGATATTACAATGTTAAAATGTGGGATGAAGGAATTTACCTTTTAAATGATTCAATTAAATTAAACCATAAGTTGGCTAAACACCCAGTAGTTCGAGTAACTTGGTATGGTTGTTTAGCTTTCTGTAATTTTTATGGTTTTAATCTACCTAAAGAAACAGAGTGGGAAAAAGCTGCAAGAGGAAACGAATGTCGCAATTTCCCTTGGGGGGATAAAATAGATTCAACTTATGCCAATTATTTAAATAGTAACGACCCATTTGAACCTGGTACTACGCCAGTTGGCTTTTATAATGGACAAATAAGAAATAGTTTTAAAACTTCTAATTCTAGAAGTTTTTATGGATGCTATGATATGTCTGGAAACTCATGGGAATGGGTAGAAGATTATTATGAAAATGGGAAAGTTCCTTTTCATAAAGGGAAAGGCGGAGGTTATAACTATCACTTTCCTGCATTTTTGCAAATTTATTATGTTAGTATCTATGGCCCTTTTAAAAGACCTCCTTTAGAT
>RFNX01000062.1 GCA_009926905.1 Flavobacteriales bacterium | reverse complement strand
GAGAGCAGCGGTTGAAGAAGGAATCGTACCGGGTGGAGGTGTTGCCTTAATCAGAGCGATTGAATCTTTGGACAAATTGAAAGGTGATAACGAAGACGAACAAACAGGAATTGCAATTGTGAAACGTGCAGCTGAAGAGCCATTGCGTCAAATCATAGCGAATGCTGGTGGCGAAGGAGCAGTTATCGTTCAGAAAGTGAAAGAGGGCAAAGATGACTTCGGATACAATGCGCGCACGGAAACTTTTGAAAAATTATACAAAGCTGGTGTAATTGATCCAACAAAAGTGACTAGAATTGCAGTAGAAAATGCAGCTTCAATTGCATCCATGTTGTTGACAACAGAATGTGTGATTGCTGACCAACCAGAGGAAAATAACCCAGGTGCTGGAATGGCAGGTATGGGTGGTGGAATGCCTGGAATGATGTAGTATTACAAGAGCCTTCGGGCTCTTTAACGCATCAATCTTCCCGATTTATTCGGATAGTGCGAAGCGACTATATAGCGAACCGTCTCAAGAAATTGGGACGGTTTTTTTATGGCAAAAAAAATACCGAAGCGCAAACCTCGGTATTCTTAAATTTATTTTTAATTTTTTTTAAATAGAAGCAATTTTATCTGACATGTATTCGCCAGCTTTTAATTTGCCGACAATTTTAGAGAAGCAATCAATTGTATATTCAACATCTTCCAATGTGTGAACAGCAGTTGGGATGATGCGTAAAATGATCATTCCTTTTGGTACAACTGGATAAACAACCATTGAACAGAAAATATCATAATTTTCTCTCAAATCATAAATTAAATTCGTTGATTCTGGAATCGAACCATTCAAGTAAACAGGAGTCACACATGAATCAGTAACTCCGATTTCAAAACCTGCATTTTTAAATCCAGTTTGTAAAGCATTTGTTATTTTCCACAAATTGTCTTTCAATTCAGGGTGATTTCTCATCAATTCCAAACGTTTCAATGCACCTTTAACTAACGGAAGAGGCAAAGCTTTTGCGAAAATTTGAGAACGCATATTGTAACGTAAATATTCTACAACTTGCGCATCACTTGAAATGAATCCACCAATTAAAGCAAATGATTTTGCAAATGTTCCAAAGTAAATATCGATTTGGTCTTGAACTCCTTGTTCTTGTCCGGCTCCACCACCTTTTGCACCTAAAGTACCAATGCCATGTGCATCGTCAACAAGTAATCGGAAGTTATATTTTTTCTTAAGTTCAACGATTTCTTTAAGTTTGCCTTGGTCGCCACGCATTCCGAAAACACCTTCTGTAATAACAAGAATTGCACCACCTGTTTCAGCGGCTAATTTTGTTGCTCTTTGTAATTGTTTGTCACAGTCCTCAATGTCGTTGTGTTTGAAAACAAAACGTTTTCCCATGTGTAAACGAACACCATCCAAAATACAAGCGTGAGATTCAGCGTCGTAAACAATCACATCATGGCGATCTACTAAACAATCGATTGCTGATAGGATTGCTTGATAGCCGAAATTACAAAGAATCGTATCTTCTTTTTCAACAAAAGCAGAAAGTTCAGCCTCTAATTGTTCGTGGTAATTTGAGTTCCCACTCATCATTCTTGCACCCATAGGAGCCGCAAAACCAAATTCAGCAGCAGCTTCGGCATCTGCTTTTCTTACCTCTGGATGATTCGCTAAACCGAGGTAATTATTCAAAGACCAGTTTAATCTTTTTTTACCTCTAAAATACATGTG
>RFNX01000276.1 GCA_009926905.1 Flavobacteriales bacterium | reverse complement strand
ATTTTTTATATTTCAAATCTTGGCTTAACTCACTATGGTGTAAACACAAATTTGAAATTAAATGATATTTTTGGTTTCTAAAAAATTTAATTGCTAATAATTTGCGTTTTATGAAACACCAACTCGACTTTTATACAGATTATGGACAGTTTTATATCTATGATAAAGATGCACCTGGTGATACAAGTTCAGATGATTTTTGGACGGATGATGCATATAATGAAATGCTTGCAGAAGAAGATGGTATTTTAGGAATATCAATCAAAAATGATGAAGGAATTGTTAAGTGCGAACTTGAATTATTGGAATCAAAAAGTGAGATAATTGATTTTTCGGAGTACGATCATGTAGTTGAAGCAAGCATTATTTTTAAATCAGGGATTTTGCAAATTTTGGATTGCCCTCATTCGCATGTAGAACTTGAAAAAACGATTGAAAATGGCGAATACAGAGTTCGTGTTTATTCAAAAAATTTAAAGACTGCTTATGACGAGAACCCAGAAGATTTTTATAAAATCGAAATCTGGAAAGAGCCATATTTCAATAGAGTTGTACTTAAACAATTTGTGTCAATTTGGTAATGTTCAAAATCTTTTTCGAATAACAAATTATCTCCGCCACCTTTTGGCGAACTCCCCTCCTATTTTTGCTTCAAAATAAAACGTCATGGAGAAAAATAGCAAAGAAAAATTATTAGAATGTATTGGAAAAGTATATGAAAAAGCACATCTTTCAAAATTAGAAACATCCTTTTTTGAAGAAGTTGATGCAGAACTAATTTACCTTTCCGACTATTTTGGAATTTCAAAAATTCAGTCATTAATAATTGCTTTAACCTTTGTAAAGAACTACAAAGGTGACTCCTTGGATTTTAGAGATTTGATAAAATATTTCGATTGTAATCCAATGGTCTTGCTAAAATACAGCGATAATTTCAACGAACTATGCGATAAAAGAATATTAGACAAAAAGAAATCCAGACATAGTATCAATTTAACTTATTCAAACGATCAATTCACAATAAATGAAAGAGTTACAAATGCAGTTTTAAATAATGAACCAATGCCAACAATTGAATTGGAAGGGTCAAATGATGTTCTTTCTGTTTTTGAAAACATTTTCAATTTAGTTGATGATTGTGGTAGAAATGAGTTAAACTCTCGTTATGTTTTTAATCAAACAAATAAACTGATTGAGGCTAACCTACACTTTCCCCTAATTAAAAAAATTGCTGATTTTAAACTTGAAATTGAAGATACCTACTTCTATTGCTATTTGATTTGGAAAACGTTAACTGGAAAAGAAAAAACAGATATTGGAGTAACCGCTGAAAACATTTTTGACAGGGCTATAGATCGAGTGAATTACATTCAGGAAATTATGTTTGAAGAGAATGAACTTGTGATAAGAAAATTAATTGAAGTTGAAGAAGCGAGGTTTTCCAATGATTCGGAAGTGAAACTTTCGGAGATAAGTTTGAATTTATTGGAAGAAAATGGCTTAAAGCTATTCGCCAAGAAAAAGAAA
>RFNX01000639.1 GCA_009926905.1 Flavobacteriales bacterium | reverse complement strand
AAATCACATTGCAGGCTGGTGTTTTTTTGTTGGACTTTTGGAGCAAGAATTAATACACAAGCTCGAAAGACTTGAATGTTTACTGCCGCAAAATTTGCAAGTGTATTGTGTTTTCTCACTTCCTTCATATAAAGCATGTTTTTTTCCTTCTGGATTTTTTGAACAAGAATTGATAGTTAAACTTGAAACACTCGAATGTTTACTTCCACACCATTTACAATAAAAATTAGCCATAATATTTGATTTAATTTTTTGCTTACTCTTTTCGTTTTCAGCTTCCCGATTTGGTCAAAAGTAAATGGTGGGAACGCCAGAATACGTCGTAGAAGCCTTAATAATCATGGAATTATTCGGCAATTTATTTTACCAAGAATTTTGTGGGCTAAATGCGGGCTAAAAAAAATATAAAAAAAAATACTTAATATTTGAAAATCAAAATGTTACGCATTAGATTGTGGATGAGTGCGAGAGCGAAGAAAAACAAAGTGGAGTGAATCGCTCTCGCTTTTTCACTCTCACTCTGTTTTGTGGAGTCGGAGGGGTTCGAACCCTCGTCCAAACGACGAGTTTTCAAGCTTTCTACATGCTTATTTCTCGATTGGTTTTCGATTGCAGGACGGACAAGAACACCCAAACCTACAACTTAGCTACTGGAATTTCGCAAATGCTTAGTAACCTCGCATTCACTAGCCCAATGGGATGAACCTCCGTATGATAAACCGAATGAGCAGCAGTTTATCGGAAGTACTTGTCTAACCTACTAAACTTCAGAAAGATTAAGCCAATTAACATTCAGCTAATTAAGCAGCAAGTGCGTATGACGTATTGTCAATTATTGTTTGTGACAAGATATTTAAGAGGTTCACCACAACCCTCTGCATGCTGACACTTGACTACCGCTATCGCTGTCAAATCCAATGTCGACCCCAAAGAACGTTTTTTAAGCGGACAACAAAGTTAGTCTTTATTTGAGATTATTTAGTTTTTTACTGCTGATCTTTTTGTGAGTTCTGCATCAAACAATTTTACTTGAGCTTCAACTTTCACAATGTCTGCATTGTATTTTTCGATTTCTGCTGGTTTCAAAAATGAACTCTTCGTTTTTAAAGTCACTTTCCATTTAGCAATAAGCGTATTGTATTCCAATTTTATTCTTTTTAAATTCACAATACTCATTGCTGCCAATTCCGATTCAGAATAGATTTTTATTTCCTCTTTAGATGAAGTGTTTGCTGGTTTTGATTCCGTTTTTGTTTCAGTTGTTACAGGTTTCGATTCTGTTTTTTCTGTTTTAACTTCAGATTTTATTTCTTCTTTCTCAGTTGTTTTAGCTTCCGTTTTTGGTTCTACTTTTGG
>RFNX01000337.1 GCA_009926905.1 Flavobacteriales bacterium | reverse complement strand
CAGTCGATTGTCAAGTGGAACTGTATTATTCAGCTTTTCATACATCAACTTCCCGTAACGCAGTCCTTCAATAAATTCCTGTGCTTGTTTTTGTTCTTCAGTATTAAGTATTTTAGATGCATCAAAGTACTCGTCCCAATTGAGTTTCATTACCTCTCCGTTTTTTTTATAAACCCAAGAATTTGAGCCAACATACGTTTCATGTGTCACGTAATCGATATTTCGCTGCTGGCAAAATTCACGCATATACGTTTCAATTGATAATGTTCCGTTGTAAAACAACATCAATTCTGGCTGAATTCCTTTTGAGTCCAAAATTTCTTCGAATGAACTTGAGAAATAAATGAGTGTTTTTAAGAATTTTCTATAAACATCAACATGCTCTTTTTTCTCACGAAGTTCTCCAGTAAGGAAGAAACGCAAAACAGATTTTTCAGCATAAATACCAAGTGGTTTGTTTTTATAAACAAATGATTTACAGTCATCAATTGATTTCAAATCTTCAAGAATTCTGTCAATTTCATTTGTGTTTTGTTCTTTGAAATAATCAGAAAGTTTAAGAAATTCGGCTCCAATCATTTTTGATAAATAGGGGTAAGGACCGTAACAATTACTACAAATATGCGCATCTTCTTCTCTTGTTTTGAAAATGCGTTCATTGGTGCAAATGGGCAAAAATTTATCGCATATGATAAAAATGCTTCTATATCCCTTTTTTTGAAAACGGTAAGCTATCAAAATATTAATAAGTAAGAAAATGCTATTTCCAGTGGATAAGAATGGAATAATGATCACTTTTTCTTTTTGATTTCCGAGCGGTTTTAATGTGTTTTTTGCTGCTTTTCCAATTAATCGATAATTCAAATCTTTCTGAAATTGACGTTTTATTTTCATTTTTCGCATCGACCAATTTATCAGAGGAATAAAAACAGGTAAGAGGCGCGTTTTATCCAAAAAATGAATCACAGGCTGAGATAATCTTTTTACTCGCTGCAATTTATTTAGATATTTAATGTTTTTATTTGACATAAATTAAACTGATTTTTTCAGAAAATATTTCTTGAATTCAACCCCGTAATTTCTATTAAGATAATAAAATATACCTATTGCCGATAAAACCACGAATGGAGTATAGATAGCAATGATTTCCCAAATGCTTTTTGGCAATAAAATGTCGATAATATAATTGTTTGCGATTCCGATTGAAACGCTCAAAATAATCAATAAGATGTTGATTTTTATGAATGCTGGAATATTGAAAATTTCTTTGCGCTTGCGAACGAGTATTATAAAAATTGCGAATGATGTAAAGAATTTACCAATTACTAAAGCAGCTGGAATAGCGAAAGAGGAAATTCCAATAAATCCAACCATAATTCCGATTTCTAAGAGAAATTTTGCAAGTGTGATATAAAATAATTTTTTGTATTCCGACTCAATATACATGGTTCTCGAAAGAAAATTCAGCATCAAACCAGGAAGAAAGCCAATGGATAATATTTGATAAATCGCAAAAGTTTTTACCACTGCGAATTCGTCAAAGGCCCCACGTTTAAAGAACAAAATCAAGAATAATGGACCAAAAAGAATGCTTAAGGTTTGAAAAATTAATGAAATCTCGCTGAGGAATTTTTCCATTTTATTGGTGTATTTCAAATATTCGCCTTCATCCTCTGTTTTTTTATTTACTTGTTCAATGTAAGTTGTTGTTAAAACGGAAGATAACAATGCCATTTTCGGTAACTCAGTGAGACTCTTTGAATAATTCATTGCACTTAAAAAACCTTCAGAAAAGCGCTTACTTAATGTTCTCTCCCAAAAAGTTGAAAGTTGATTCAGTAAGGTTTGTAAACTTAGAGAAAATGTTTTTTTAAGAATGGCAATCAATTCATCTTTTTGTGCTTTCCAAACTTCTTTTTTGAAAATTACGAATACATTTAGCTTATGGGCATAAACGAAAAACACTGCATTCACAAATGGTGTAACAAACAACCCGTAAGCAAATGCGAGCACTCCAAGGCTATTATACAACAAAATAATTGTCAAAATGCCTGATATTTCAGAAACAAGGCTGGAAATTGTAAAGAATTTAAATTTATCTTTCGCGAAGAGTAAATGCTGAAGTCCAGACACAAAAGCAGCTGGAATTCTAGCTAAAATGACGATGATTGAAATGCTCCAAAAAAGTGATTTTTGTGCGAAGTGAACTTTAAATAAATTACAGACTAAAGGCAAACAGAGTAAATAAATCAAGCCTGTTACAATGGTTAGAACCGCAATGCTGAAAATGAAAAGAACTACAAAATTCTCGTCGTATTTTTTGCCCTTTTTTTGATTGGTCACAAGAATTTCGCCAGCACCGCCAGCAATCATACTGGATAGAATCGAAGGTATCATTTGTGAAATAATCAACAAATCGACTTGTCCTGATACGCCAAGATAAAACGCTAACAAAAGCTGTTTGATGAAGCTACTTCCTTTAATCAATAATTGACCGACAAAGAGTACTCCAACATTTTTTATTTGTTTCTTCGAACTCAACTATTTCCCAAGTATTTTATCGTAAATAATTAAATCTTCTGTTTGTTCTTGAAGTGTTTTCAATTTGTCGAATTCTTGTTCAACGAAAGCTTTTGTCTGCAAGAAAATTCCAGGTTTAAATTCAGAATCAATTGAATAATCAATATTTTCAACTTTTCGAACTTCAATTGAATTTACCAACTGTTCTTGAAGTTCTTCCATTGGAGCCAAAATTAATTTTCGTTTCGTAGTTAAAACTTCTACGCGCCATCTTCCAGCTGATAACCAGTTTGCGTTGTAACTAAAAATTACGTTCGCATTTGTTTTTCCACTTCCTGAAAAAATTGCTGGAGAATGCCAATCAATTTTGCCGCTTGTAAACGAGTGCATTTCTTTTGGTTTTCCCATTAAGAAAAATGCTAAATCAACAACATGAGTAGAATTTGCTAAAAACCAATTTTCTTTTACCCCTTCTGCTTTTTGTAAAGGAGCAATTTTTTGTGACCATTCTGTAAATTCAAAGTTTCCTGACAGAATTCCACCATCTGATTCTATGATTTCTTTTGCTTTCAAAACGGAAGCATAAAACCTTCTGTTATAAGCTACAAATACTTGACAACTTGAATTTAAAGCAAAATCATTTAAATCTATTATTTCAGTAGAATTTAGACCTGCAGGTTTTTCAATTAAAATGTACTTTATTCTGTTGTTAATTAACTTCTCACAAGCTGATTTCAGATTTTCAATCCCAATTGCAATAATTGCTGAATTGTATTTATGTTTATTAAAATCAATTGATTCAATGCCTCCACTTAAACAAGTACATTCAAACTCTTTTGAAAAAGAAATTGCACTTTGTTCAGACATGCAAACGGCATCAAATTCAATGTTTAGCTTTTTGAGCACGGTTGCATACGCTTTTCCCATGTAGCCTGTTCCAACAAGTAAAAGTTTTTGCATCACGTTATTTTTAAATGTGTTGAAGCTTTATTTTCTATTGCATTATAGAAATCAAGTAATGCGATAATAAACGGTTTGTGTAATTCGCAAGCTTCTTTGTAAGTAGGTAAGTTACAAGTGCCCAAAGTTAATAAATCTTGGACTAGGAGCGTTGATAAATCGCTTTGAAATTGTGGTTTGAACTCTTTAACTTCAATTGGAGCGCCATTTTCTTCCTTTAGATGAATAACTGAAATTGGATTTCCTTCACGAATGAGCCATTTGTCTTTTTCTGTTGCAATGAAAATTGTTAGTGAACTACTTTCAGAATCAGTAGAAATAATTTCTGCTTTGCTTCCGTTTTCAAAATGAATTTTAAGTGAACCGGTAAATTCAATGAATCCTTCTCGTTTGCTTGTTATAATTCGTTTGTCAAGCTGATTGGTGTTAATTGTTGCAATTTTCGATTCATTTGAAAGAAAAGCACAAAGGTCCAATAAATGTAATCCATTGCAGCCCAATCCCCAATTATTTCCAGTTGCTAAAAAATTAGTAATGTGCAGACTATTTTCTTGAATCTGCTTTTTGATTTCTTGATAATGTTCAAACATTCTTCGAGGATGATTCACCCACGTTTTAATATTTTTAGTTTGAATTAATTGTTCAATTTTATCATAAGCTTCCAAATCTTGAAACAATACTTTTTCCAAAATAAGATATTGAACTTCGATTGTATTAAGAAGCTTTGTAATCACTTGTTCACGAACATTCGCATTTGTTGCAACAATCGCAACGTCTATTTCCGAGGGTACACTTTCAATTGATTCCGAAAAAACAATATGTTTAGAATGTGTGATTTCATTAGCTCTTGATTTTGCTATTTCTAAAGAAGATAGATTTGGGTCGATAACAAATACTTCAAAATCTAAAATAGATTTCAAAACTCCTTGTAAATGTCTACTTCCAAGCTGTCCAGCGCCAATAATAAGTACTTTATTCATGCTTTTAAATTGCTGTCCAACCTCCGTCAACTACTAAATTATGTCCCGTAATGTATTTTGAATCATCAGAAAGTAAAAATGCTACTGCCGGTGAAATATCATCAGGATTGCCCATTCGTTTCATGGGAACTTTATGCTCATAAGCACTGACAAATTTCGGATCTTGATGATCGAAAATTCCACCTGGCGACACACAATTTACGCGAATATTTTCTTTGCCATAAAGCGAAGCAAGGAATTTTGAAAAGCTAATTAATCCACCTTTAATTGCTGAATAAGTAGCCACTGCATTGATGTTGGTGTCTTCATAAATTGTCATGTCGTTTCCAACAATACCATAAATTGAAGTCATAAAAATGATACTTCCTTTAGATTTCTCTCTCATATAAGGTATCACCTTTTGTGTTATCAATGCGTAACTGTTTAATTGCCAATCAACATTTGTTTTCCAACTTTCAGCTGATGTGTTTTCAAAAGAACTTCCCCAATCACTTGTTCTTGGGTATGCGTTGTTTACTAAACCATCGATTCGACCAAAATTTTCAATAACTGATGAAATTGCTTTTTCAATCGAGGTTTCTTCGCGAATATCACATGCAACAAAGTATTTAGAATCCTCAGGGTTGTTTAAATCGAAATTGATGACAGTCGCACCACGCTCTTCTAAAAGTTGCACGATTGACTTACCCAACAATCCTGAACCACCCGTTACAATTACAATTTTATTTTCTAATTGTTTCATAGTTCTTCTACGTTCAAACACAAGGCTAAGGTTTCACACGATTCCTCAAAACTGTTCATTAATATTGATTTACTTTCAATTTTATCTAAGAAATACTCCATTTGTTGTACATACAAGTCTGTTTTTTCTTTTACTGTTTCAAAAACTACTTCTCCTTTAGAATTTGTTACAGTGTAATTCAGTAAATCTGCCTGAAAACTGTCTTCGGAAGTCACGTATTCAAAAGTTCTTTTCGCTTGTTTTCTAAAGTAATTTAATTGTACTACACCTAAGGATGACATATATTCCACGAAATAGGTTGTGCTGTCAACAGAATTAATTTCAAGATTTGAGACTTTTTTCGTGAAACCTTTAGAACTTTTAGGCAAACCGAAAATCCATTTGAGATAATCCAATTCGTGAATTAAATCAAGATGAACACCACCACCGAGTTGTTTTATAGCACTGTAATTTTTTGTATAATCTTCATTTGGTCTCCAATCAGGCAAAAATGAACCGCAATATGCTCTAAATTCAAGTATTTCTGACGGATCTAAATTGGTTTTTAACCATTGAATCACAGGATGAAATCTTAATGGAAACGCGCAATAAGTTGTTATTTGTTTATTTGAAAGCGCATTTAGCACCTCATTTTTTTCAGTCAAATGAAATAAAGGAGGTTTTTCAATGAATAATGGAACATTCAATTTCGATGCTTCAATGATTGATTTTGCGTGCTCACTTGTTGGATTGGATATTATGATAAAATCCAAATCTGTTGGAGCTTCTTCCCAGGAATAAATGCTTTTTACACCTTCTATTTCTTTTTGATTTTTCTGACTTCTCAATGCATAAACATCTATATCATTTCGTAGTTTTTTTAAAGCTGCGTGATGTTTTTTTGCGATTGAGCCATATCCAATAATCAGAACTCTCATTTTTTCTCAATTTGAATATGAAAGTAATTGAAATCCTTGAAACCTCAATAAATATTGGAAAAGATAACCTTAAATTAATTTTCTGATTCTAAAATCCCTTCTTTGATTATCAATTCCATGATTTTGAAATCAATCGAATGGTCAATATCAAAACAGATGTGTTTCATCACGTAAGCAAGTGATTTTGGAGTGATACTACTTTTAAATTGCTCGTCAAAAAATGATTTTTTAAAAATGTAAAAGGACGCATTCATATCATACACTTCAGGCGCTAATTGACGAGCTAAAATAGAGCCTTGGCTTTTAACAAGTTGTACAAAACCATCTTCTTTTTTCTCAACCATATTGAAATACGGATTTCTGTTCG
>RFNX01000063.1 GCA_009926905.1 Flavobacteriales bacterium | reverse complement strand
TTTTAATTCAGAGCTATAATTCAAAAAAATATCAGCTGCATGACCGCCAGGCAAAAATCCTAAAAATACTTTTTGCAATCTTTCTAGCAGAAATTCTAAATTATTTTCACCATTACTCATTCAATCCTTTTTACTAATTACAAACCTATCACTCCTTCACCACCTTAAAAACCTTATCATTCACACGAATAAAATAAGGACCACTTTGCAACTGTTTCAGATTTAAAACCAAAGACGTTTGTGTTGCTTTTTCATGTTTCAATAATGTTCCTTGAAGGTCGAATAAGAAAATTTCATCGTTGACTTTTAAATTAGAAATGGTCAAATTATCAATCGTTGGATTCGGGTAAATTATCGGAGTGATTTCATTTGCTAATTCGTTTACAGATGAAGTACTTGATTCTGTCACACGGAAATAGTCAAACGCTGCTTCTGTAATATTGATATTTGGATCTTCATCAGAAATCCGAACAAATAGCTGCATCGTTGAGTTGATGGGTAACAAACCACTCACAGGAATGCTTTGAAAATCATAATTCATTGGTACACCAACTGGACCTACGATTTCGTCAATCAAAACAGAATTTGTACCATTTGAAAGGAAAATTTTCAAAGTATCATTCATTGGTTGATCTCCATGGTAGCAGAAAAATCCTCTTGCGTAGTTGATGTAAGGTGTGGTGTAATTAGTCAAATCCATTTGAGGCGAAACCAAAATCGTATAACCTTTGTCAATATCGTCGAAATCTGCATTCAAATTGGGATTGTTTCCAGTCACAAAAGCGGTTGCTCCACAATCATATGGGGCGTCAAAACCTGCAGCAACATCATTCGTTGGATTAGGAATTCCTCTTTCCCATTGGCCTGTAGTGGCTGTTCCAGAAACTACCCAACCAAAATCAAATTCAAAATCGTCGTAGTAACCTTTCTCTAATTCAATGATTAATGTCACGGTGTTTTCATCTATATTTTGAGAAAAACACTTCGTTTGATAACCCCATTTTCCTGCAACAATTTCATAAGATTCTTGATAGAATAATGTCATGTCAATTTCACCTAAACCATTGGTAAGTTCTTGGTGGGTAATCAGTGGATGTACCAATTTCACAGAAGCGTCAGTGATGGGATTGGTAGTGCCTGCCTCATAAACACGCACATTCACTCCAAAAGGTGGAATTGGTGTTAGCAAAACATCGTGCGTCGTTAAAATCCCTTGTGATAATTGAACTGTTTCCGTTTTAGGATAATAGCCAACTTTACTATAATTTACTTGATAGGATCCTGCGATATGAAATCCTGTTGCATAAAACCCGATAGAATTTGTTTTTTCGATTTGGTCATTCGCAACAATCTGAGCAGCTGCGTCATTTAAAGGTAAATTACTTAGCTCATCTCTAACAATTCCTTCCAAATAGCTTGCTTTCTGATAATTTGGGCCAAGAACAAATAATCCTTTTGTAATGTCTGCTGCGAGAATTGTTCCTGAAGGCAAAAAAGGATAAACGCCCCAACAGCCATCAAAACCAATCGTTTGACCAGGGTAAGTGTCATAGGAACCAACTTTTATAATGTTGTATGGATAGGTAATATCGTGAATGACAATGCCATCTGAGTAATAACTTGTAATTAAATAATCGCCATTGACATGTGTGTTGTGGGGAATTACACCAACGCCAGGCGAATTCTGAGTTTTGTCAACTAAAGCAATGTTTGCAGGATCAGAAATGTCGTAAACTCCGATGAAAGCACCTGATACTTCATCGGTTGTGTAAACATAATTCCCATTGGTAGAAGGCCAAACATTGTGTGAAAAATTACTTGGCGTATTTCGAGTTCCCAAAAGTACCGGATTTGCTTTGTCGGTAACGTTGACCAAACTAATAAATCCATCATAAATGTGAGCTAAATAAAGTGTGTCGTTGCGCTCGTAACCATCGTGTACGTACCACTCATCAAAAACTCCCAATTCAATTGGATTCATCGGGTCGGTGTGAACGTCCAAAATGATGGCGCCACGATTGCCACGATTAGATCCAAAAACGTATGCAAATCCATTACTGGAAACAAAACACGTATGAGCTGATTGCCATGGATTTCCTAAAGGACCTGTGTATAAAGTGGAAGTCAAATTGTTGGATTGCGGCAAGGGACTCAAATCAATGATTGTCATTCCATCTTCTGCTTCCGTGGTAACATAAGCAAGTTTCCATAAACGCATGGGTCGCGCCAAATGGATTCTGTTCCTGGCAACCAAAAAACTTCCGTTGGATTAGATGGATTGCTTACGTTTACGATAGAAGTTCCTTTGGTAGTTCCAACGATTGCGTATTCATTTCCCAGTTCGTCGACATAGCCCCAAATGTCGTTTAAGTTCGCTCCGTGCAATAA
>RFNX01000542.1 GCA_009926905.1 Flavobacteriales bacterium | reverse complement strand
GGTTATGATAAGGTGTATTATTTCCTGGAATGTAAGCAAGTGAGAAAAAATGAAAAATAGACTCCTTGTTGATCTCCCTTTTAAATTCTTGAATTTCCAAGAAAGCTTTTATTTCTGATGCAAAATAGATCTTTCCATTTAAGAAGGTATAAAATAGAGGAATAATCCCATAAAAATCACGAACTAAGTAGCATTTTGACTTATGAAAATCGTATAAACAAAAAGCAAACATACCTGAAAGTTCTTGAATAAAATCAATTCCAAGTTCTTTATAAAGATAAATCAGTACTTCAGTATCAGAAGTACCTTTAAATGTATATTTTTCCTCTAGTTTGTATTTTTTTTTTAGTTCTCTGAAGTTCGAAACTTCTCCATTATAACAAATCCAAATTTTTTCGTTTGAATCTGACATGGGCAGGTTAGATCTTTCAGAAGAATCAATAATTGCTAAGCGCGTATTACCAAGAAAACACTTTTCTTCGAAATGAAATCCTTTACTATCTGGACCACGATGTTTCAAAGAAGAAGTCATTCGTTCGACTGTCTCTTTATCTTTTTGATTCAACACTGTATTTAGACCGATAATTCCTGCTATTCCACACATAAGTAATAAGATCAATTCGTTTTTTTAAATACATAATTATTAGTCAGAAGTCCATTGTTGGTCTTTAATTTTATTAATGTAAAACCCCTTTCTTTCATGAAATTAAATACTTCTTCAGGACTCGCATATTCATAAGGATAACCAATCAACCAATCTTTTAAGTCAGATTGCCAAGACATCCCTCTTCGTTCATTCTCCTTTAACTTTTTAATGGGGTTATTAAATGATAACAGATAAATAAAAAATATGCCTAAAAAAGCGAAAAAATCAATTACATTTTGAAACCAAGTTGCTCGATTTGAATAAAATCGTTTGACTTTTTTCCAAAAAAGTGATGTGCCAAACCTTCCATCTGGATAAAATCCAAAATTATCAGCAGTGTTATAAATACCCAAGTGAATTAAACCATCAGGTTTAACACATTTAGATACATTATCAATTGCTTGCCATAGATTTCCAGTGTGATGCACAACTCCCCAACACATAACTAAATCAAATTGGCCTAAAGAGGTTAATGTGTTTACGTCCAGTATGTCACTGATGAAAGATTTTATTTGATTCGGTTCAATATGGAATCGGGTTTTAAGAATTTCTAAGTTATTCAGAGCTTCTTCTTCAATATCGAAAGTAGTTACTTTTGCTCCCATTTGGTGCGCTACTATGCTAAATACACCGCTTCCACAACCAGCATCCAAAAATGTTTTTCCGGAAAAATCCTTGAATTCTAGATAATGTGATAAAAAACTTTTGGCTTCTAACAAATTCTCTTCATTGAATCTATTTAGTAAATTTTTTTCGAAATTTTCCCCAAACATTTATTAAACTTTTAAACGTTTGAAATTCATTTTAATGAAAACAAGTTCCTTCAAAATTCTAAACACTTTCCAAACTGAATACTTACTTCTTCCTTGATTTCTTTTCCTATGATTAATTTCCATTTCTACTACTTGAAGACCATTAAGACAATAAAGAACACCAATATAACGGTGAATATTTCTGAAATAAGTCATTTGATTTAGATTTTCTTTGTATGTGATTTTTAATCCACATCCAATATCTGTCAATTTGTGTCTGAAAATCAGTTTAATAAATGAATTTCCAACGAGTGAAATCATTCTATATAACCATTTATCATTTCGCTTATTTCTGAAACCACTAACCAATCTTGCGCCTGTTTTTAATTGTAGGTATAACTTAGGAATGTCAGCAGGATCATATTGCAAATCTCCATCCATTAGCACGATAATATCATATCGAGCTTCATTAATACCTTCAAACAAAGCTGCACTTTGGCCTGAATTTTGACCTAAAAAAACAGTCTTAAGCTTGACTGAATGATAGTTCTTCAATTCACTTTTTGTTTGGTCTTTTGATCCATCATCTACCACAATAACCTCAAATTCAATGAAATGATTGGAGAGAATGAGAAATAATTCATCTAATAAAGGCGTGACATTGCCTTCTTCATTGAAAACAGGTATTACAACGGAAACGTTCTCTTGATACATGTTCGAAATGATTTTTTTACTTTTTATCCCCTCGACAATATAAATTAGGAAAAATAAATGATTTTTGCTATTGTCAAGGCGAAAGTCTTTTTACTTCTAATATTACACAATAATACTAATTTTTTCTGAAGTTTATTAAAGAAAAAGCTAATTCTCAAAACTTTTTTAAAAGTACTTTTTAATAATCATTTTTTTAACTTTAACCCATGATTAATAAAATTGCTATTGTTGGTATTGGCCGTTTAGGTTTATGTTTTGCCCTTAATTTAGAAAGAATTGGCTATTCTATTTTTGGAATTGATACAAACAAAAGTTATATAGAACAGATTCGATTAAAGCAATTAAAATCGAACGAACCTTTAGTCGAGGAATATTTAAAGGAATCTAAAAACTTTATTGCAACAACGGATTTATCAATAATAGAAAAGGAAAACATTCAATTTGTTTACTTGATTTTACCTACTCCATCAACTCAGGATGGAACATTTTCACATTCTTTCATTGAAGATTTTTTTAATGAGTTTAAAAAGTCTGTTTCGTCAAAATTACAACGCCATTTAATAATTGGAAGTACAGTGATGCCTGGCTATTGCGATGATCTAGCTAACAGATACAATAATTTAACGATTACATACAATCCAGAGTTTATTGCACAAGGTTCAATAATTCACGACCAACAACATCCAGATCAAATTTTGATAGGAGAAGGAAACGAAGAAGCGACACTTTTTCTGAAGGAATTATACTCAAAAATGTGTACTTCGAATCCTGCCATTCATCTAATGTCAAGAAAAAGTGCAGAGATAACCAAATTAGCTACCAATTGTTATTTGACAATGAAAATTTCATTTGCCAATTCGATTGGAGATTTAGCCAGAACAGTTGGGGCTGAAGAAGAAAAAATTTTAAATGCTATCGGAACAGATTCGCGAATTGGCAATAAATACTTAAAATACGGATTCGGTTTCGGTGGTCCATGTCTTCCGCGCGATAATCAAGCTTTATTGGCATATTCTAATGAGGCCCATGCTTCTTTGCCACTTTCTGAAGCAACGGTTCAAGTAAATATAGAACACTTGGCTTTTCAATTAAAAGAGTTGTTAAAACAGAACCATGACATTTATTATTTTGATTCTGTTACATATAAAAAAGATACTGATATTTTGGAAGCTTCTCAGCAATTGGAATTGGCAAAACTATTAGTTGAAAATGGCAAGAAAGTGGTTATAAAAAACTCAAAACTGATTCAACAAGAAATTGAATCCTTATTTCCATCTTATTTTATTTTTGAAGACTGAAATGAAAAAAAACAAAAAAATAGAAGCAACAAAAGTTGAGCAGACTATGGCTAATAAAACAAATCGATTTTTATTTTTACTAATTGGTTTCATTACTTTTTTTGTTTTTGCAAATACGATTGGTAATGATTATAATTTAGATGACGAACTTGTTACACGAAATCATCCCTTAACATCACAAGGAATGAAAGCTATTGGTGAAATTTTCAATTCACCTTATTACAAAGATGATATGGGTTATGCTTATGGTTATCGACCAATTGTTCATGTTTCCTTTGCTATTGAGCACGAATTATTCGGAGAAAAAGCATCCGTTAGCCACTTTATAAATGTGATTTTATACGTTGCTTGTGTTTTACTTTTTTTGAGTTTGTTATTAAAGTGGGTAGGCGAACAAAATAAATGGATAGCTATTGTTGCAGTTCTTTTTTTTGCGTTACATCCTATTCATACAGAGGTAGTTGCGAGTATAAAAAATCGCGATGAGTTGTTGGCATTTTTGTTTGCTTTACTGGCAGGACTTTCTATGATTAAGTACATTGAAAAAGAAAAATGGATCAGTTTGTTATGGATAACATTTTATTTTTCTCTTGCCGTCTTGTCGAAAAAGAGCGTTTATCCTTTAACGATTATTTTCCCAGCAAGCTCAATTTTATTTTACTCAATATCTTGGAAGAAATTACTTTTGATTTTAGTTTCATTTACTAGTTTTTCGTCTATCATTGAATCTGAACTTAATTGGAGTAAATTTCTTTTACTCTTGATTATTCCAGTTTTATTAAATTTTCTTTTGT
>RFNX01000169.1 GCA_009926905.1 Flavobacteriales bacterium | reverse complement strand
ATAGAGAACTAAGCATTGGAAATGTTTACTATAAACTCAAACAAGTTGATATTGATGGAAAATTCGAAATGTTTGATATAATTAATACAAACTGTAGTGAAGAAATTTTAACTGATATATTATCGGCTTATCCAAACCCAAGTACAAGCGAATTTAACGTTGATTTCAATTCCGTGGACGTTGAAGGAGAAGGTGAAATAACGATTACCGATTCAAAAGGTTTAGCGATTTATTCAGAAAAAGTGCAGATAGAAAAAGGAAATAACTTCTATACTATTGATGAACTGAAAGCAAGTCCAGGTTTATATTACATCAACTTAAAAAGCAATAAATTCACTTCGAACGTTGTGAAACACATTATTCGATAAGAAGAATTAGTTTACAAAAAAAGGAAGGGTCTGAAATGATACTCCCTTTTTTTGTAAACGAAAGTTATAATAACTTTACTAATTCAGAACTAGTTTTTATTGGTGGAAAACAGATTCCTTTTTTGCAAACGTAAATTCCATCGCTTTTGTGGTTTTCAGCATTTGGAATTTCCAAATGAAAAGTAGCCAAACTAAAGGAATTCAGTTGAGTTGCTATTGCTTTTTGTGTTTCACTTGTGCTTTCTATCGCAACAATTTCAACCATTCCTTTTAAGAGACGCAAAAGTAAGATCCCCCAATTTGAATAACCAGAACCGTATTGTTCCATTCCGTCGTAAATATTGGCTAACATTTGTTCTGCATTTGATAACCAATTCTCATTTCTGAAATAGTGTCCCATGAACAAAAAGTTATTTGCCATGATGGAATTACTTGCTGGTAGAACATTGTCATTTAATTCCATTTTACGCGTTATCAACTCGGAGTTTTTGGTCGTAAAGAAGCACATTTTACTTTCTTCGTGTTGAAATTCATGCTCCACTTTTTCTGTTAATTGTTTTGCTGCGTCCAACCATTTCAGTTCTGCTGTTAGCTGGTATAATTGAATGAACGCCCCGATTACACTTGCATAATCCTCCAAAAAACCTTCAATTGACGTTTTTCCTTGTGCGTAGTTGCGGTACAATATTCCGTTGGTAATTTGTTTTTCAAGTAGCCAATTTCCTGCTTTTCTTGCAAGTAATAAAAATTGTTCATCTTCAAATGCTTGATAAGCACTACAAAGTCCTTTTATCGTTAATGCGTTCCAAGAACTTAAACATTTAGTGTCCAATCCTGGTTTGATGCGCTTATTGCGTTCGTGAAGTAAGGTATCATTTACCTCCGTTACTTTTTTGCGCAACGTTTCCATCGACCAATTTTGTTTTTTTGCAAAGTAATCGTCACTTTCGGTTTTTAATAAAATGTACTTCTCATCTTCCCAATATCCCCGTTGATTGATGTTATAGTATGCTTTCACCCACTCAAAATCTTCTTGCAATAAGTTTTGTAATTCTTCCTTTGACCAACAATAGAATTTTCCTTCTTCACACTCTGTATCTGCGTCTAAAGCACTGTAAAAAGCTCCTGATTCATCTTGCATTTCGTGTTGTAACCACGCAACCGTTTGATACACCAAGTCTTTGTAACTGACTTTTTTGAAAAAACGATAAGCTTCACTGTACAATAGAATGAGTTGACCATTGTCGTACAGCATTTTCTCGAAGTGAGGAACTTTCCAAAGCATATCTACCGAATAGCGCGCAAAACCGCCTCCAATTTGGTCGTAAATTCCACCTTGAAGCATTTTATCTAGAGTCAATTCCACGTGATTTTTAACCTTTTCATCCTGAAAATAGCGTGCAAATTCTAGCAGGAAAAGGTAATTATTTGGCAATGGAAATTTCGGAGCTTTTGTAGGTCCTCCCTCTAAATTGTCAAAATTGCGTGACCAACGCACCAACATTTCGTGTAGTTTTTCCTCGCTCCATTTTTCTATTTGACTTGGAACAGCAATTAATTCACTTTTTGAAACACCCTCCTCCAATTGTGCAGCATATTCCAACACACGCTCAGGGTCTTTTTCTTGCGTGTAAACCAACGATTTTAACACATTCATCCATTGATCTTTTGGGAAATAAGTTCCACCGTAAATCGGACGACCATCAGGCAAAGTGAAGCAATTCAGTGGCCAACCTCCACGTTGTGTCATTAACTGAACAGCTGTCATGTAAATTTGGTCAATATCTGGGCGTTCTTCCCGATCTACTTTAATACAAACAAAATGTTGATTCATGTACGCTGCTAGTTCCTCATTTTCAAAACATTCGTGTTCCATTACGTGACACCAATGACAAGCAGAATAACCGATACTTACCAAAACCAATTTATTTTCTTGTTTTGCTTGTTCAAAAGCTCGTTGACTCCACGGTTTCCAATCAACAGGATTGTGTGCGTGTTGCTGTAAATAAAGTGATGACTCGAGAATTAGGTCGTTGGGTTTCATACAATTAGCATTTTTTTAAAATATTTTTCCATTTATTTCCTTGACTTGAAAAACACTTATAGATTCCTCGCTTTGCTCGGAATGACCAATGAAGGAGTTTATATGCGAAAATGTGAAGCATTTTCGCTGAAGTCCCAACCGAACAGTCATTCCGAATGAAGAGAGGAATCCTTCTTGAGTATCCATTATTTCAAATAGAGGAAATTTGTAGTCAAATATCTTTTTTTGTTATCGTTTTGTGAAAATTACTTATTTGAGTTGTAATTTCATCAAAATTTTAAATTCATTTTACTCAATATAGTTTTATGGCAGAACAATCCATCACTAAAAAAGCCTTTTACAAACGAAAGAAATTTTGGATAAGATTTATACTTTTACTTTTATTGATTCCCGCTTTATTATTTTCAACTGTTGTAGTTATTGTTTACGCAAAGCAAGATGAAATCGTCAAAGAGTTGATTACAAAAGCAAACGAAGACTTCGAAGGTGCAATTCGCATTAAAGACAGCCATGTTTCTCCTTTTGCTAATTTTCCTTACATCTCCATTGATTTAGAAGATTTGGAAATTTTTGAAGGTAAAGATACAAAGCTAAAAAATCGACTTTTACATTTGGGAGATGTTATGTCGGTTTCAATTTAATGAGTTTAATCAATGGCAATTACAAGAT
>RFNX01000064.1 GCA_009926905.1 Flavobacteriales bacterium | reverse complement strand
TTCAATAACGTAAAAGTTCCTGTTGAGAATTTACTTTCGACAAGAGAAAATGGTTTCAAAATCGCTTTAAATATCTTGAACATTGGACGTATCAAATTAGGTGCTGGTGTAATGGGTGGTGCAAAAGGAACGATTGACGAAACTGTTAAATACGCTAATGAACGTGAGCAATTCGGTCGTTCAATTTCTAAATACGGTGCAGTTCGTTTTAAATTAGCTGAGCAAGTTATTAAAACATATGTTGTTGAATCAGCAGTTTACCGCGCAGGACAAAACATTGAAGACGCAATCGCTTCATTGGTAGCTTCAGGAATGGACAAAGGTGAAGCAACATTGAAAGGAATCGAATTATTCGCTCCAGAATGTGCTATTCTTAAAGTTTCTGGTTCAGAATGTTTGGATTATGTAGTGGACGAAGCAGTTCAAGTTTACGGAGGAATGGGATATTCAGCAGAATCAACTGTAGAAAGAGCTTACCGCGATGCACGAATCAATCGTATTTTCGAAGGAACAAACGAAATCAACCGAATGCTTATTGTCGATATGGTATTGCGTCGTGCAATGAAAGGGGAATTGGATTTAATGGGACCTGCGATGAAAGTTGCTGGAGAATTAATGAGCATTCCACCGATGCAAGATGCACCAACAGGAGCTTTAGGTCACGAAGAACGTTACTTAGATGGTTTCAAAAAATGTATTTTGATGGTGGCTGGTTCAGCAGTTCAAAAATTAATGCAAACACTTTCTAAAGAACAAGAAGTATTGATGAACATCGCTGATATGTCAATTTGGACGTATGAAGCAGAGTCAGTTTTATTGAGAGTTCAGAAAAAAATCGCTCGTTTAGGAGAAGAAGCATGCGCAGTGGATATCGCAATCGCAAAAACTTATTTCTACGATGCTGCAGATAAAATTAATAAAGCCGCGAAAGATGCAATTTACTCATTTGCAGACGGTGACGAAGTGAGAATGATGACAATGGGATTGAAACGATTCACTAAAACTGAAGCTTTCAACCACAAAGAAGCGCGTCAGTTAATAGCGCAAAAATTAATCAACGACGGAAAATACAATTTCTAAAGGTTAGTTTTTTTATCAAAAAAGAGCATTGGGGAAACTTAATGCTCTTTTTTTTGTGGGTTGAAAATTCATAATCAAACAAACTGAAACCATTTGAATACAACATTCCACTTGAATTTTCGTTATTTTTGTAAAAACAAATTATGCGTTACAACCTTTCTGAAATCAATGATTTAATTCGCAATAGAAGAACAATTTTTCCTGAGCAATTTTCAGAAAGAAAAGTACATAAAGAACAAATTGAACTTTTATTAAACAACGCTCAATGGGCCCAACTCACGGAAACACACAACCTTGGCGTTTTCACGTTTTTATGGAAGACGGCTTGACAACTTTAAGTCAATTTTTAGGGAGAACCTACCTACAATTAACACCTTCTGAACAACAAAACGATGCTAAATTGGCAAAATTAATTCGTCGTCCACTACTCTCCTCTGCCGTTATTGCCGTTTCTATGAAAAGACAAGACGAAGAAAAAATTATGGAAATAGAAGAAATTGAAGCGGTTGCTTGCGCCGTTCAGAACATTCATCTTTCCTGCACAGCGTACGGAATTGGTGGTTTTTGGTCCACGCCAAAATTGATTTATACTAAAACAATGAACGATTTCTTAGAATTGGGAGAAAAAGATAAATGTCTTGGCTTATTTTATATCGGTTATCCTGGCATTGAATGGCCTGAAAATGCGCACCGAAAACCAATAGAATACAACACAAAATGGATCAATAAATAAATCGGATGCTCCACAAAAAAGTGAAATTTTTATTGTTTTTCTGTTTCCTTACATTTTCAATTTTTGGTCAAATTGGAAGACAAAGTCGACTACCCAACTATTTCGGTTTTCAAGTTCGAACCCTCTTCCCTACTCGATTTATTGGTGAAGCAAGTTCCACTTTAACAAAAGATGGATATTCAACTACTATTTCTCAAAAAATAGGTTACTCTTTTGGTGGAACTGTTCGTGTTGGTTTGACGGAACTAATCGCTTTGGAAACGGGAATCAATCTGACGCAACGTTATTATGGCTTAAGAATGGACTTGCCTGATTCGAGTTTATCAGCTGACGACCAATTTGGATTCATTCAATATGACATTCCTATTAACGCCTTGATTTACATTAAATTCACAGATAAATTTTACATGAACGCTTCTTTTGGAGTTGCATTGGGGTACAAACCTTCAAGTATTGGCATCATTACAAATCCTGGAGGAACTCATCAATTTTTAAACGTTGGTTTAGTTGACATTCATAAGAAAATTGGAGTAGATATCAATGCCAATTTAGGTTTTGAATACAGAACTAAAAAAGCAGGTATTTTCTATTTAGGAGGTTCTGCTCGCTTGCCACTTTCGCCATTATTTCAATTGATTACAAAATATAAAAACGGAACTTACGGCATTGTAACTTACGGC
>RFNX01000342.1 GCA_009926905.1 Flavobacteriales bacterium | reverse complement strand
TCATCGACTAAGGCAACTCTGATTGATTTTTTCATATGTAAATAATTTGTCTTTTAAAGGTCATATGTAATACGCCATGTTAATTTCATCGGTGGTTAACTTCGTTGCTTGCTTGGCAGGTGCGCGGTTTGTTTGCATGGCTATTTCATGCCGTAATAATTTCATTTTGTGGAACAATAACGGTGATTTCTGAAATCTTTCGTTTAGATTCAAAATGAATTTTAGCATCCAACCGTTTCAACCGATTTGCCACGGATTTCAAACCCAAGCCGTTACTATTGGCTAAATTATTCGCATAATCTTCATTCGTAAAGCTATTGCCATTATGTGAAAAAGTCAAGATAAATTGATGCTCACTGATTTGACAAGCTACGTTCAGTGAACTTGCATTTCCATGTTTTACAATATTATTGAGTAGTTCCATAAATACACGGTGAATTTCTACCGCTTTTACTTGGTCAAATTCAAAATCATTAGGCACTTCTGAATGAAATTGGCAGGAACTAAAGGGTTTATTTTCTGTAAGTTTCAATTGTTGTTCAATGCCTTTTATTAAGCCCAGTTGCAACACGTTATTGGGAATTAACTCCGTTGAAATTCCTCGAATTGCTTGGATGGAGTAATCAACCAACTGAATGGATTGAGAAAGTTCCGCATCAAATGGTTTTCTTGAATCTTGATTTTTTTGAATGTAGCTCAAATTCTTCTGAACCAGCGACAAGGTAGCTCCAACTTCATCGTGAAGATCATCAGCTATGGATTTTCGTTCACTTTCTTGTGCAGAGAGAATTGCCTCCAATTGTTGCAATTGATTTTTTTGACGTTCCAATTCTTTTTCCAAGGCCATTTCTTCAATGCGTTTTTTGAAAAGTGTTGACGTGATGATAATAATCGCACTCATCAGCAACAGTAAAAACGCACAATAAATAATTAATTTGGTGACAAGCGCATATTCTTCCATATCAGGTAACTTGAAATAATGAGGTAAATAATATAGGCCCAGACATAAGATCCCCAAATCATATTGATCCGAGAATTTAATCCTAAACTTTCACTAATGTCGTTTTCAATTAGTGCAAAAAGAAATTGTATGATAGCAAAAACAAAAATCGCACTGTAAATGCCGAATTCACCACGCGAATAGATAAGAGAATGAGGAGCGTTTTTAAAGGTGTCCACCAAATATAAAAAGTAAAATAGTATCGTGTATACTTGCAAGGACAGATAAGCTAAATTATTGTTATTAAATAACCCACCTCGGAAAAAGAATTCATACACTTCAGTTGCCAACATTAGAACAAGTAAAAAAACAGCCAACTTTTTTAAAACTGAAATAGTCAGTTTTTTAGCAAAGAGCATATAATAAAAGAAACCCAGAGAAATAACGTAGAAATGATAAACAGGATAAGTGGTATTAAACAAATAACAACTGATGTGCTCAAAAACTCCGGCTATAAAATGCGAGGAATAGACACCTAAAAGTGCCACGCCAAAACTTTGCTGAAAAAGTGTTTTTCGATACCAAAGCAACACAAGAACCGGGACAACCGCTATTGCTGCTGAAGCTACCATTAATATATACAAAAGGTCTATTTTCATCTTCTCTAATTAACTAATTGAAATCGATTTATCCTTGTGCAAAAGGTAACTAGAAACCAACAAATAAATGATATAGGCCCAAACAAAGAAAAACCATAATATATTTGATAGTGAGCTTGTATTTAAGCTATAGCGAATATCATTTTCAATGAGCGCAAATAGAAATTGTATAACCGCATAAACAAAGATTGCACTAAAAATCGCAAACTCACTCCTTGAATGGGCTGCTTCAATGGAATGAAATTTAAACGTTTCTAAAAGATAGAGAAAGTAAAATAGGATTATAGAAAATTGCAAAATAGGATAAGCAAAATTGTTATTACTAAAAAGTCCTCCTCGGAAAAAGAAGTCATAAAATTCAGCAAGTAACATTATAAATAATAGAACTTTAGCGAAATTTTTTAAAATCGGCGTTATGATTTTTTTAGAAAAAAGTAAAAAAAGAAAAATACTTAAAGCGATATTGTAAAAATGGTAAACGGGGAATGCGTTTT
>RFNX01000600.1 GCA_009926905.1 Flavobacteriales bacterium | reverse complement strand
AAACAACGTCAAGAATTTTTCTTACCCAATCGTGTTGAGGCTTATCAGCGTTCTATTTTATTAATGGAGCGATTACATCCAAATAGTTTAGTAATGCGTTTACATAATCCAAGTTTACCTGCAAAAGCACTTCAAGCTGAATTTTTAAAAGCAATTCGCGATGAGTACAATCACAATGTTGCTCAACAATTGTTTATTTCTCCTAAAGCATGGAAAATGGTAAAAGATTCCAAAGAAGAAGTAATCAAATTGATAAATCTTGCAGGAAATCAAATGACTGCAACGTCAACTGGAATGGATTTATCGGCTAAGATTTTTGAGATATTGTCTCAATTGGAACAATTACCATCAGAGATAGCAGTTGAATTTTTGAAAAAGAATTTCAAGAATTGTTTTAAGTTTATTTCACAACGTGAATGAATCCACTTTTGACACCTTTATCGAGTGGAGATTCATACTCCAATTTATAGAAATAAACGCCCTCAACAAGTTCTTCACCGTTTTTATTATCACCAATAAATTGAGAAGAATTTTCATCTTGCTCAAATACTACATGCCCCCATCTGTTCAAAATATAGATTTTATATTTGTCGCACGATTGGAAATAAGATTGCAAATCTAAAACGTCATTAATTCCATCATCATTTGCTGTAATAACGTTTGGCATTATAAAATCATCAAAACCATATACATTTTGAATGGCAGTTCCAACGGTACTTGGTTCGGAAATACAACCGTATTGAGAAGCAATAAAAGCAGAGTAAGTTCCAAGTTGGCTTATTTCAAATGGCATAGAAAAAGTTGACTGAGTAGAATTGAAATTATTGGGTCCATTCCAAAAGATCACCGAATTTGGTTCCGCAACAGATGAAAAAGTGATGCTATCTCCAGGGCAAAAAGGAACAGTTGTTGCTAAAACAGGAGGAGGAGGTGTCGGGTAAATATACATATTCAATGCTTCTGTTGATTGACATCCAAAACTTGACAAGGCTGTCATTGTTATTGGATAAACTCCTTCGTTGTTTAAAGTATAAGTTAAAGTAGAATCGGTTGAAATGATATTTCCATTTTGATACCATGTATAAGTCAAATTTTCCCCTGTCGAAACTGTTGAATTATTAAAAATTTCAAAACTAATATCTTCACAAATTGTAGAATCATAATCAAATGAAATAACAGGTAAATCATGCGCTACTATAATCTTGGTAATAGTATCGTCACACGTTATGTTCCCATGATTTTCGAATGCAATTAAGCTAACTTCATTATTTCCAGGATTAGACAAGTAGGAATTAGTATCTGTTGATGTAGAATACAAAATGTTATCAACAATCCATTGAAAACTAGTATTAAGTGTTGTAGCCGTTGAAGTATTTGTAAAAAAAACAGGTTGATCAATGCACTGTTCGACAAAGGTAAAATCGGCATTTGGGTTGTCGTAAATGAAAAATTGCCCATTCGTAGTGTCTTTACAACCGAATTCAGAAGTTGAAATTAGTTGTAAGTTAACAGTATCAGAGATTGGAAAAGAAATCGGTAAGTTATTTCCAATTAATGTATCAACTTGATTGATTAACCATTCGTGTGTAAGAGCGGCATTGTCAGAACTCGAACTTGAAGCTGTTAATATAGCTTCATCACCGACACAATTATTTGGTATATTCTCTAGTGCATTTGGTATAGCATGAATTGTAATTGTTTTACTTATGGAGTCTTTGCATCCTAAATCAGTTTGGTTAGTTAACTTAATAGTATAGTTTCCGGGAGTAGAATAGGTATGTGAAAAATTATTGGTGTTTGAAGTATAACCATCAGAAGATGACCATAAATAGCTTTGTAAAGTTCCATTGAGAATGGTTGATGAACTCGTCATATTTACAGGTTGTCCAGCACAGGCATTCACAGGTGTGAAATCTGTATTTAAAATAGAGGGTGTTAATATAGAACTTAAAGTTGCCACGCAACCATTTACTGACGTTATTTGACACGTAACTACTTGACCGTTCGTTGGGTTTAAAACAAGAGCTGTGTTTCCTGTTTGTCCTGTGCTCCATTGATAGCTTGCAAAACCAGCTGGGGCAGTTAAAAATGCACTCTGAAATCCGTTAGAATTCACACAGTACCTTGAGTCGATAAAGAAAGGTGCACAACCTGCATCAACGTATGCATAACCGTAATGTTGACCTTGCCCACAATCACCGGTTGAAAATTCAAGTGTAACTGTTTGGCCAATATATGCAGTGGCATCCACTCCAATTGTTTGCCAGTTTTTATATTTTGTTCCAGAACTGTTGCAAGTTGAAAAACTAGATGTTCCAGTACCAGCAACAACTAAATAGTATGTACAAGGAATATCTGTTCCATTTTGATCTTTCAAACGAGCTTCAAATCTTGGTTGATCTGCAACAGGATGACCTGGATCTTCCAAGATAACTGCATATTTATAAATTATGAGACTTGTTTCTGCTGTAATATTGAATTGATATCTTAATTTTTCTGATTGACTTCCAATGGATGAATTACCTAATCTTGCTGAAAAAGTACTTCCTGGAGCAACTCTAGGAACCACGTTACAGGTGTTAGGGTCGTTTCCAGTACCTGTCATGATCACATGTCTTCCATTGCTAGGCGCTGAATTATTTGGCGCAGTAACCAATCCATTAGTTGGAGTAAGAATAGGACAACAATCACCAGTTTGTCCTGTCCAATTTGTAAAGTTACCTTGTTCAAAATCAGAATTAGCACAACCTACACTTTGAGAAAAACTATTAAAACCAACTATAGAAATCCCTAATGCAAGAAAATGGTTCTTAATTGAATTTAATAGTTTCATATTTTTTGCCTTAATACGCTAATTTTGACGAAAACACATAACGATAGGTTGCAAAAACTATAAATTATTTTAATAATTCCCAAACACCTGCAGCCCTTGTCCTGTTCCAACACACATTGTTAC
>RFNX01000613.1 GCA_009926905.1 Flavobacteriales bacterium | reverse complement strand
ATCGTTTTGTTGCTGGCCCAAATTATTTAGAACGCGCTTTAGTAGATGGCAAAAACAGAATGATTTCCGATAAGTATTACCATGACATTTGGAAAATTAATGAGAATACCTTGATGGTTGGTTCAGAGCCTGGGAAAATTGATGCTTCTGATTTAATTAAAAGTGCAAAATGGCAATTGGTTGATTTGGATTTCCAATTAAAAAATAAAGATTCTTACAAGTCCATACAAAAAGTAGATGATGACTTTTTAAAAGTTTGGGACAGCAAAAATAATTTTCATTTAGTGGATGATGCCGGAAATGAAGTGGTTGATTTGAATGTTAGCGATGCTTACAAATATGCAGAAGGTGTTTACAAATTAGTGGTTGATGGTAAGCATTTATTTATAAATCTTAAAAATCCTGTCAAGCGTTCGAATTATTACGACAATCTAATGTGTGCCCGAGAAAATCGAATCTCAGTGCAGAAAGATGGTTTATGGGGATTTATCGATTATGATTTTAGGGAAATTTGTCCAATTAAAGCCGACAGAGTAACGTGTTTTGAAGACGGAATTGCAACGATTGAAATAAACAAACAATTTTACATAATGGACTCCACAGGGAAACTTTTGGCTCCTGAATATTTTGATTACGCTGAAAATGTGAAAAATGGATATTGCCGCGTGCGTCGTGATGGAAAATTTGGCTTACTTCACAAAAAGGGAGTTTTCACGATTCCATTGATGTATGAAGAAAATAATTTTTTAGTCAATCAAAAAGGTAATTATTATCTCAGCGTTCGCACTACAAAAGGTGTAGGAAAATTTGGAATTGTCAATCAGTTCAATGAAGTTATTCATCCTTTTATTTACGACAATTGTGTTGAATTAAGCATTTACGCAAGTATCGAACAAAAACGCACGGATGGATTTTACGCTTTTGCTCAAATTGAAAAAAGAAATGAAATGGATTATCATTATTTGAATTTTGATGATTCAAAAACTCAATTAAAAACTCAAGAAAATCAGTCTAAAGGATTTAAAGTAATTGAAGGGACTTGTTTGAATAATAATACAAAATCAATTAAATGTTTTGGTGTTATTAATTGGAATGGTAAGCAAGTTGTACCGTTCATTTACACATCGATTGGTTTCTTGAAAAAAAATACGTTTACAGTTTACTCAATTTCAGGAGCGGGTTTGATTGACACCACAGGAAAAGAATTGATTCCATCAGTTTATAAATATTTATATGAATTAGGTTCGGATTGTGATTTAATTCAAGTCGGAAGACATTATGGTGGCTGGGGTTTGTACGATTATTCTGGAAAAATGCTTGCAGATACACTTTATGGAGGTTTTGAAAAACCTGTTTTTGGTCTAATTCCTTTTAGAAATCACCCGAATTATCATTTTTCAGAAAACAAGGAATATGTTCACGACGAAATGAAATATGGTTTCATGGATTTAACGGGAAAAATAATCATTGAACCGAGTTATGAACGTTATCAAATTCCGAATCCAAAGAAAGAAGAAATCCTCTTGATAGATGGAAGTACGGTTACCAAAATCAATGGAAGAGGTCAAGTTTTGGAAGGTGAACTTTTAAAACCTCAACAACCAACTAGTGTACAGAGTGTTACTCCAAAACGAAAATTGTGGAAATTTTGGGGTAAGAAAAAGGCGAGATGGATGTAAAACGAACTTTTACTTCAGCCATTTATTGATACTTATTTAAGTTTTCACTGAAAGTAAAAATTGATTTAAATTGAATTATTCAATCAATTTTAGAAATGAGTCACCGTTTAAATTTTATTTTAAATAGTTTTGATTATTACGGTTAATTTTTAATAAAATGATTTCGTTTGATTTTATTGAAGTCATTAACTTCTAAAATGTAGATTCCTGAATTTAAAGTCGACGTATCAATATTTATTTCACCAATCAATGTTTTTTTAAATAGAACCCTTCCAAATGAATCATAGATTGTAACAATTGCTTCATTATCGTTTTCAGTTAAATGAATTGAATTTGTACATGGGTTGGGATAAAATTTAAGTTTATCATTGATTGTTAAATCATTAATATTCAAATTGGCTTCATTATCCCAAACTTTAACTAATCTAAAATGACCATTTTCGAATTCCTTATTTGCATCCGTTTCATATCCTTTAATAATAGATGGTGAAAATGGAGTAAAACTACTTATTCCATATTCGCTATCACGATGAATATGACCTGCAAACCAAGCACCAGCATGATCTTGAATTGGGTTCAAAACATTCAAAACGGATTCGTATTCACTTGAACTGAAGGAGTTGACAACAGCCCAAGGATCTTTCGTCATTGGATAGTGAGCGAAAATTAAGATGTTTTCTGATAAAGGATTTGTGTAAGAATTTATTGTTTGTTCTAACCAAGACAAAGAACCACCTGGAAAATTGTACAAATCAGCTTCTGGTAAAACTCCTAAGTATCCTGGAATTGCGTGGCTTCTAGTTGCAAAGTCTGTTAATGCAAATAGATAATTTCCAAATGTAAACGAATAATTTTGAAAATACGCAAAATTTTGACTTTCAGGAAGTTCTATTCGATTTAGACGCGTGCCATTATTCCACATGGGTAATGATTGAGATAAATTATCAAAAACATCACTAAACATTCCTGTAAAAATCGAATCGCAATTTGGTGTAGTTGATTCTTGGCTAGAAACGTATTGCCATATATCATGATTTCCAATCATTGGAATGTAAGGGATTGTTAAAGAATCTGCTATTATTTTAAACAACTCGAGTTCTGAGTTTTCACCACTATCTGTTAAGTCTCCTGAAATAACTACAAATTTTATTTTTTCACTTTGTGCGTTTTGATTAATCCACCTAACTGCTTTTCGAAACCTATCGGCAGATTGATCTATTTCGTTTCCAGTTAATGAATCGTTAAAACCTGTGGTTCCAAAATCATCAACACCTTCACCAATGTGAACATCGGTTATTTGCACAAAAGAAAATTCCCAGTTTGTGTTGGAAAGATTTTCGTTGTAATTAGTGTATATAATTGAAGG
>RFNX01000273.1 GCA_009926905.1 Flavobacteriales bacterium | reverse complement strand
TCTTTTTTACCTTCGATTTTTGCTTCTTTAGCTTCCAACCAAGCAGTGAATTTTGCTTCAACTTGCTCCATTGTCAATGCTCCTTTCGCAACACCTTTGATTAAGTGGTTTTTGAATAAAACGCCTTTGTAAGAAAGAATTGCTTTCGCTGTGTCAGACATTTCAGCTCCCGTTTGAACCCAGTTAAGAGCTTTTTCGAAGTTTATGTCAATTACAGCAGGATTCGCAGTTGGATTGTATGTTCCCAATTTCTCGATGAACTTACCGTCTCTTTTCGCTTTGCTGTCTGCAGCTACTAAATGGAAAAATGGTTTACCTTTTTTTCCGTGTCTTTGTAATCTAATTCTTGTTGCCATAAGGGTTTACAATGTGAGGTACGAAACCTCGGTTTATAAAAAATTTTAGGGTGCAAAGATAGTGGTAATATTAGAATAAACAATAGGGAATTGGAATTATCCTTTCTTTAATTATTTTTCAATTCAATTTATTTCCCTTTTGCTTTGAAAACAATGATAATTGTATAAAACATAATCTTAATATCTAAAGCTAAACTTCTGTTTTTCAGATAAATCAAGTCAAATTTCATACGTTGTAACATCTGTTCTACGTTTTCGGCATAACCGTATTTTACTTGACCCCAAGAAGTGATTCCAGGTCGAACACGTGTCAAATGCAAATACTGTGGTTCGACTTTAACAATTTGATTGATGTAAAACTGGCGTTCTGGACGTGGCCCCACTAATGACATGTGTCCCAACAATACGTTAATAAACTGTGGGAATTCATCCAAACGTGTTTTGCGCATAAAGCGACCTATTTTAGTAATTCGTGGATCGTCGGCTGAAGAAAGTTGGGGTCCTTTCGCTTCTGAATTCACAAACATCGTTCGAAACTTAATTATATTGAAAGGTTTACCATTTATACCAACGCGCTCTTGCAAGAAGAAAATAGGTCCAGGTGAAGACATTTTAACCGCCAAAGCACTAAATAGGTAAAATGGAATCAGTAAAATAACAGCAATTGCAGAAAGAACCAAATCCATAATGCGTTTAACTGCGCGTTGCCAAAACGGCATAGGGTCAGAATTGATTTCAATTAGAAGTGCACCGTAAATATTGGTCATCTTTACAGAACCAGCCAAAATCACATACATATCAGGCAAAACCTTGATTTTCAATTTTCCATCGTCAATGCGCACTAAAATATCTTTTAATCGATTGTGATCGGAACTTTCAATCGCGATGATTACTTCTTCAATGTCATTTTTCTTAATAACTTCCTCGATTTGAGATAAATTACCCAAATTGGGAATAAACGTTTTTAGCTGATGATCGACTCCATTAATGTTCACATAACCTGCAAATTGATTGACATTTTTAGGTAAGCCTAACAATTCGGAATAAACTTCGACTGCCTTGTCATTTCCACCAACAATAAGTGTTTTAAATCCATGTCCAGATTTGCGAATTGAATTCACCAATAAGGTTGTCAAACCTAGGCGGACAATTGCTGTAGAAATAAAATGAATGCCAAAAAGCAACAAAAACGATTGATAATAATCTTGGTAGGTTTTAACGTAATCGTCTAGCAACAAAGTGAAGAAAATCAAGATGGAACCAGCAATGGATGACATCAAAGTCAAATTAAGAACACGCAAACGGAACATTCTTCTTGTTTCATTATATGTTCCTTGCATAGCGTACAAAATCACCCAAGAAATCGGTATAAAAAACACACCTAAATAGAAACTATCTCCGAAACTAAACGGTTCATTTTCAATCAACGACTTTCTTAAATAGAAAAAAACCGACCAAGAAAACAAAGCTGTTAACCAATCAAATAAGATAAATAAAAGCGCCCAAATTCTTCCGCTCATACTAGAAATGTATAACTTTTATATTATCAATTAGTATTTCTCCTTCCGTATCACCTTCATCTAAAGAGGCTGAAAATGAAGGTAAAAACTTAGAACCCGTTGGCGAATTACCAATCAATTCTTTCAAGTCGATGTATATTTTCTTCCAAACAACCGTTTCAGGTGTTTGCGCATTTAAACGAATATTGACATTGTTTTTTGTTTCTGATGATGTCACATAAATCAAACCTGTTACTAAATTATTGGTTACGTGATAATCAATCTCTAAATAACACTCCAGACCTTTAGCAATTGTTAATTGCTGATTTACATAAGCAATCCAAGTTGAATCAGAAGCATTTAAGACTACTTTACCACATGAATTTCCACTTGTAGATGGTAAATTATTAGATTCTGTTGTCAAATCAGTTGCAGAGGTATTTGGATCACTCACAATTTTAAAATTTAAATCTTCAAAATCCTCAATCCAAAAATTTAAATTTTCCTTGTATTGTGTGATTGGATTTATGACAAGTGTTTGATTTTGTGTCAGAACTGCATTTACTTCAAATGTTTTAACAAAAGGATAAACTTTTTTTGTTGCAGAAATTCCATTGTTTTTAATCGCAGGAAAAAGTTTGATATTTACTGGTCCACTTTTCAAAATTGGAATTTTAAACGGCACTTGAAATACACCTATCAATTGATCGTCAACATATACCCAAGCATCACTAAAGTTCTGTGTAAGTTCTCCTTCATTTAAGGAAATATTATCAACTAAATCCCACTCATTTACCTGCAACCATGAAGGATCAGGGTTATTTTTAACACATGAGCTAACAACATACATTGTCAGAATAAGTAGTAAAAATTTTCTCATATTTTTTTAACGTAAAAAATTCTTAAATATTGTTAATAGAAAGTACTCTGTGATTTTTCTAATTTCTCAAGAATAGCATGCGCCACTTGCATCGCTGCAAATCCATCTTCAACTGTTACAATTGGAGATTTCTTTTCTGAAATAGCAGTATAAAAAGCTTTCAATTCTTCTTTGATAGCATTTTTTTCTTCCAAATCAGGTTTGTCTATTAGGATTTTCTTCGATTTATTCCCAGCTAATTCAAGAACAATATCAAATGGATCTGCTTCCCCTTCAACGTCTTCAATTCTTACGACTTCCAATTCTTTGGTCAAAAAATCGACACTGATATAAGCATCTTTTTGAAAAAAACGGGATTTACGCATGTTTTTCAAAGAAATTCGTGAAGCTGTCAAATTGGCAACGCAACCGTTTTCAAATTCCAAACGTGCGTTGGTAATGTCGTGTGAATCGCTTACAACTGAAACTCCAGAAGCAGCAACTTTTTTAACTCGCGATTTTACTACACTCAAAATAACATCTAAATCGTGAATCATCAAATCGAGCACCACTGGAACATCTGTACCCCGGGGATTGAATTGTGCCAATCGATGAGTTTCAATAAACATTGGATTATTCAGATAAGGCAAAGCTGCTTGAAATGCGGGATTAAATCGTTCGACATGCCCCACTTGTACAACTACTTCGGCTTCATTCGTAAACAACACTAATTTCTTTGCTTCCTCCATTGTTTCAGAAAGTGGCTTTTCAATGAAAACGTGTTTACATGCTCTTAAAGCTTCCACAGCACAAGAAAAGTGACTTAATGTTGGAGTGACTATATCCAAACAATCTACTTCTTGAATTAATTCTGAAAAAGATTCAAACAACTTAATATCAAACTGTTGTGCGACAAATTCTGCATTAGTTTTATCATTGTCGTAAAATCCAACCAACTCAAAACGATCACTTAGTTCCAACAACAATTTAATGTGGATTTTCCCTAAATGCCCTGCTCCTATTACGCCAATTTTCAGCATCCTTTTTTTTTTCAAAAATACTTAGTAGAACTAATCAAATTTCTTTCTATAACAGAACTTTTCAACATAAAAAAGCCATTAATCGAAAGACTAATGGCTCGAGCTGATATAG
>RFNX01000374.1 GCA_009926905.1 Flavobacteriales bacterium | reverse complement strand
CGATATTGGAGGAGGTGTTGTTGCCAATTTTAGCGAGGGAACTAATAATTATTATGCGAAATCAATTAGCAAAAGATACTTTTTTATTCTCTTTCACCTTTTACAACCTTCAATTCTAATTTGGATTTTTCCAAATGATATATTTCCAGTAACGCTTACAACTATATATACTTTGACAAGTTCAATTATTGTTTTGAATGTTAAAGACCAATATACCCAAAGAATAACTGCCGTTACATTACTAATTTCATGTTTGCTTCTAACTCCTTTTTTAAATTATTCCGACGTTTTACTTCAATTAACAATGTTTTTTTATTCAATAAAACTCATTTTGGCTTTTAGTGTAGATTGGACTTTAATTGATGAAAAGTAAATGTTTCGTTTAATCAGTTATTTACCAAAAAAGTATTGAACCTTAAATGAAAATAACACACTCATATACAACAGATTATTATAAATTTTTGGTTTAAAATTATTTAGTAATTTTGTTGAAGATTGAATGTTTGGTGCTTTACAAACCAATGAAATGCATGTTTATTAAGTTGTTATATTCAATGCAATAATACTTTAAAGTAAAAACGATAGAAAATGAAAATAATGAACAAATTACTGACCTTTATTTTGGCAATTTTTGTCGTTGCAAATTGCTACGCACAGCCTTGTGGGACAGTTCAAACTTTGACAACGGCTCAACAACAGCAATTAAACGCTTTGGGTTCACAGCTCGAAAACGCCTTAATTCAAGAGGACTTTACATCAATTGAAAACTTAAGTAATTCGATTAAGACTACATTTGGCACAGAGGGAGGTAAACCAGATGCAGAGGAAAGTTATTACAACTTAGTTGGAGCCACAAACTGGCAAAATTTAACTAATTCAATTTTACTTTCAAGGCAACTTATAGCAGCAGATAGTTTGGTATATGCTAATCTTTGGAAAGTTGGTAAAGGAATGGCTCCGACAACTTATTTGCCACATTCTATATTTTTAAGAGCATCAGCCGAGGTGGCGGTCGGGCTTTTAAAAATTGCAGACAAAGAAACTGATCTGACTAGAAAAGCACTCTATCAATCCTGGGCAAATAGGGCCTTAGATAGTTTAGCAACCATGCAATTACCAAACGGAGCATTTCCATTTCCTGACTTACGACCTTATGGTGACCCTGTTTTTTCGCCAATAATTCAAAACTACTTAAACTCCATGGGTGCAGATAGTTCTTTGGTTTTAGAGAACGGTTGGGTCGTTGACGATAACAATACAGGTGAATTCAAATTTGATGCTGGAGTAATTGGCAATGCTTATTATGAAGCATTTGTTTACACTGGAAACATTCAATACAAAAACATCGCGATATCCGTTGCGAATTATATGATGCCACTTAAAATGAATGCGAATTATAACTACAACACATTTGTTTCATCGGCATTAACAAGGGGTTATCAACTCAGTAATGATATAAATTATCTTAACAGGGCAATCATAAATTTACGCTACGGTGTACTTCCTGGGCAACTTTCAAATGGTCGCTGGGTTGACGGACATAACGCTAATTCACGCTATCACAACCTTATTATTTACAACATTGTTCCTACCATAAATCTAATTCCTTCCACAAGCCCTTTCAAAGCTGAATTAGAAACAATGACAGTAAGTGCCATTCAAAATTTGATTGATTACTCAACTAATTGTGGTTCGGCAACAGGATTTCGTTGGTTAATTGCAGCTTATGTTCTGGACAGTACCATCTACTCAACTGCTACAAGAAATCAAATCAAAGACCTGATTGGCAGACATATAAATCAAGCAACGCTAAATGGAAGATATTTAGACATTCAATCAATGGGGCTTTATATTGAACTTTTGGATTTATTGACAACTAGCTTAGACAATAGTTTCCCAATAAATCTAAAAACTAACATTTTTCCAAATCCATTTTACGACCAAACTAATCTAGTTTTTGAACTTCCTACTCCACAAAAAATTGAAGTTTCACTTCACGACAATTTAGGGAAATTAATCAAAGTTATTGACAATGGACAAAAGATAAAAGGGACTTACAATTATACAATAAATGGCGCTGATATAAAACCAGGAATGTATTTTATTACTTTGAAATCAGAAGCGGGAAAGAAAAGTGCAAAAATAGTTAAACAATAAAAAAAGTAAAAAAGACAATTTCAAACAACTTTTTAAAAAGTCTAAAAAACTATTAAAAAATGGATATGTCCGCGTGAACTTAGTTAACTGATTAATGTATAGAGATTTGAAAAGCGTAATCGACACATCCTAAGAAAAAGGAAAACTCGAAATTGCAAAATCTTTGAAAAAATTAGGAGTTTCAATTGAAACAATAATTGAAGCATCAGGTTTAACTAAATCAGAAATTGAAAAACTCTAAATCTAATACCGACGAACGCTAAAAATGTCATATTTAAAATTCAAATTAATTTTTCAAACCGTTGTCGGTATTATACCAAACAAGTTTTTATTTATGACAATGTTCTTGTTAATTGGTATAAGTTGATTATTCTAAATTCCTTTTGATAGTTAAGATTTTTTCTAAAAATCAACCGTTTAAATAACCAAGTTCCGCCGACCATTATCACGTCCGCCGACAAGACAAAGTGAGAGTAGATAAACAGAGTGAGAATCAGAGTGAGAACGTTTGAGAAAGCGAGAATCCGTCAGCTGACGGAGGAGATACAGCGAATATCAGGTAGAGGCACCAAATGAAAAAAGAAAAACTCTTTCTACAAATACAAATCGATCAAACCTTCAGGTGCTTCTATGTAGAGGGTCATTTTTTTGCGATCGACTTTTTTAACGAGACCATCGAAAATTGGGAGTAAAACTTCTTTGCCGTTAATTTCTGTTTGCATCAAAGGATTGGAAGCAATATCAATAACATTGGTAACTTTACCTATCGAACCTTTGATAGAGTCAATCACTTCGTAACCAAGGACTTCGTGGTCATAAAAACTCACATCGTCTAACTCACGCAATTGTTCTAAAGGAAGGTAAATAGCTTTTTTGAGTAATTTCTTTGCAGTTGCTTCGTCGTCCACTTCTTTGAACTTGACCGTAATGAAGCCTTTGTTTTTGAGTTTTACATTGTCGATAAAAAATGGGGTCAGAAAACCATTCATATCCACAAAAACCG
>RFNX01000603.1 GCA_009926905.1 Flavobacteriales bacterium | reverse complement strand
GTTTTCACGACAATTGGCTCCACAACAAAGCAATTTAAAATTTACAATAAAGAAAACAGAACCGTCAAAATTGAAGAAATAGAATTGGTTGGTGGCACTTCTTCCCCATTTCGTATAAACGTTGACGGAGTTGCAGGTACAAAATTAACAGACATTGAACTTGAAGGAAAAGACAGTTTATTTGTTTTTGTGGAAGTTACGCTGAACATAAATAGTCAAAACTTACCAATGATAGTTGAAGATTCCATCCGTTTTCGAACAAATGGCGTCGATCAATACGTGAAACTTGCCGTGTGGGGACAAGATGCTTATTTTCATTACAAAGATTTGAATGAAGGAACTTGGGCGAATGACAAGCCACATGTCATCTATGGTTACGCTGCTGTTGACTCTGCGAAAACCTTAAATATCCCAGCTGGAACTCAAGTTCACCTGCACAAAAATGCGATTTTCTACGTCTATAAATCAACGTTAAACATTCAAGGAACACTCGGAAATGAAGTTGTTTTTCAAGGCGATCGTTTGGAAGCTGATTACGATGATGTTGCTGGACAATATTATGGAATTTACTTTCAAGAAGCGAAGCCAAGCACGATTGATTATGCAATTCTAAAGAACGGAACCGCTGGTGTTCATTTGTATTCAAAAGATGCGCAAAGTTCTGGCTACACATTAACAATGACAAATACCTTAATTCAAAATCAAGCACGATATGGTATTTTCATTTATTCAGGTGCGAAAGTAAAAGCTGAGAATTGCATCATTGCCAAAAATGGAACACATGCGTTATTGGTATTAGAAGGTGGCGATTTTAACTTCAATCATTGCGATTTATTGGGTTACGGTTCTTCTTCATCGCCAGCTGTTGGAATTAGCAATTATTTCACTAATTCAGCGACAAATACCACCAATGTTGGTTCCATAAATGAAGGCAAACTGTATAACTGTATTTTGACTGGAAATCTTACAACTGAATTGGCGATTGATACGCTTTTATTGGCTGGAGTAACACTTGATTTCGATTTTAGAAATTGCTTAATAAAATCTGAAGAAATACAAACAGACGCTTTTTATCAAAATATCTTGTGGAACAATGCGCCACTTTTCACTGATCCAAGCATTTTTGACTTTACATTTTCTCCAAACTCTGTTTTGAATGGAAATGGTTTTATAACTTCAGTTATCACAGATATTTTTGGTAACCCAAGAAGCAATCCGCCTGATATTGGGGCGATTGAGGTGAATTAGGTTTTGGAGCTAGAGGAAAATAATACTTCTAAACTTTTTTAAGTAATATGATTGGAATACTCTTATATTTTTGGACACCATTTTTAGTTTTTTATTTTATTTGGCTGTTCAGGCGTCGTCCACACAGAAGAACCAAAACTTACCCTTTTTATTACTGTAAATACTCATTGACAGTAAAACGTTGGTAAAACCAATTCTTTTTCTATAGTTTTAACGAGTTTCAATTTGTCATAAATTTTGACTAAAAAAATCACTATTTTTATCAAAAAACAAATTGAAATGGAAAAATTCAATCTATATAAATCATTCAAAAACAATTATTTACTTCTATTTTTAGTTATTGGTTTTATATTTTCATTAACGAGTTGTAAAAGAAAAGTGCAATGCGAAAGTTCAAATTTAGTCCTATCTTTCATAGGAAAAAGTTATTGGGATTTAACTGATTTGAAGATTTATAAATATGAAAAGGGAATGACAACCTCCGCTCCTATTGACTCCATGACTTTCACAAATGGAACAGGTTTATCTTTTCAAAGTGATAATGATGCGTTAAATATGTTTATAACTTACGCCTTTTTAAGAATATCCTCTCCATATGATTACAAGTTAAAATTTAATTCCACAACTATTGAAGGTGGTCAAAATGAATTATTGATTACAGAAATCACCGACAAAGCAGAATCAATAAAATGTAAAGCAACATTTACTGGTACAAAAGGAGAATGTTCTTGCATGAATGAATTGACTTCTTATAAAATAAATGGAGTTACCCGAACACTAAATTCTTCTGTAGAATTCGATGGCATCAAAGGCTACAAGATAAGAATAAATCCATAATTTCTTTATGAATGAAATCTCAACTTCTAAACAACTTACTTTCATTCTTGATTTTTAGTTTTGGAATTTTTGCCTTTAATTTTTCTTATACTCAACCAGCGAAAACATACAGATTAAAAAATTAATCAAAAACTAAAGGATTCGATTTAACACCTTATAATCAATGAGAAATCTTTTTTTTATTCTTGTTTTATTAGTTTCTAACTCAATACTTAGTCAGCTAAATCACATTAAAAGAAAATCCATTTATTTTGAATTAGCAGGAAGCGGTGGGCTCGGATCAATCAATTATGAGAAACATTTTTTCAATAAAAACAAAGTGGATCTGACTTGGCGATTGGGTTTAAGTTTTGCGCCAATTGATAAAAACAACGGATTTGGACTTGTTTTTCCAGTTATGGTAAATGCGTTAATCGGCAAAAAAGCTCACAAATTGGAATTGGGAATCGGACAAGGGATAACACTTACTACGAAAGGAAGCTTTTTTATCTTGACACCTTTGGTTCTTGGTTATCGCTTTCAAAAGCCAGAAAAAAATATTTTTTACAGAATTACTTACACGCCCTTAATTTCTTATCTCGTTGATTTTCAATACCAAAATTGGGGCGGAATAAGTATTGGTTACAGATTTAATACTAAAATCAAATGAAATTACTCTTTTATCTCTTCATCGGAATTTTACTTTTTTCAGGATGTTTTAAAGGGAAATTTCTTGGTGGCCCAAACTATTTCGAAAATGACTTTGAGAATTATTCTATTCTAGAAGATTTATTACTACCTGCCAATCAATTTTGGTCTTTTACCCAACTAACGAGAACTGAAAATTCAATACAACTTGATTCAGTTACAGTATTTTCAGGTAACAAATCACTGAGATTTAATGCTTTGAAATCTAGTGATGAAATTGTTTCTAAGGCGAGCATTGCAAAACAAAACATGTCATTTAAAGAGGGAGAAACTGTCAGATTGAGCGCAAGATATTTTATTCAAGGAACAGATTCGCTTGATTGGCTTTTCTTAATGGACTTGGAGGAACAAACTGCAATTGGGGCTGGTCCTGGAATGCGATTAGCAATGGTTAATAACCAATTAAGAATAGAATATAAATTCAACGAAAAAGATATCACTCAAGCAATCGGTCAAGAAACTGACTTTCCTCGTAATGAATGGGTTGAATTAGTTTGGGAAGTAAAACTTTCGCAGAAGAAAAGAGGTTCAGTGAAACTTTGGCAAAATGGACAACTCATCATTGATGTAAAAAACAAAAGAACTTTACCTAAAGATGTGCTGTATTTTTTACAAGGAACTAAAGGAATGTATAGTAGTTGTGAAATAGGTATCACTGCGAATTCAAAGATGAATGATTTAACACTTTATGTGGATGCCATTAAATTTGAAAAAGTGAATTGAGAAACATTTTAAAAATTATAGGTGGATTTGGCTGGAAACAATTCTATTACTTCTTTAGTTTTC
>RFNX01000228.1 GCA_009926905.1 Flavobacteriales bacterium | reverse complement strand
GTCATTAACAGTAAATCTTTTTTTATCAGAAACGTTTTCATAACCATTTTGAAAAATGCTATTTTCTGTGTCAACTGGAACTGTAAAATAGTATCTTAGAAAACGTTCACAATTGGCACGACCTAAAAAGTAATCGTGAATCCTAAATTCCTTACTAATGAAGCCACCAAAACCTCCAACGGAGCCACAAGCAATAGCTTTTGAGCCATCTATGGAAACCTCAATATCGTCAACGGTTTCATATCGAGTTGGAGAAATAATGAATTGCCCATACGAATCTTCATTTAATGCTTTAATTACTTCGATAGGTTTAACTCGCGCTTGGTCCAATAAAGTTCCAAATAGCTTTCCAACAACTTTCGACAACTCTGTTGAATCTTCAAATTCAGTTGATTCGGAAGGAAAAGGATCGATTAATAAAATGGAACTTGTAAACGATTCATGGCTTTGAAGTTTTTCGTTATTCAAATAGTTTTTTGCCTTTGATTCCTGTTTTTTGTCATGATTTTTGTCAATGAATAGTGCTTTAGCAACGAACTCAAATGGTTCATTATTAATCATTCCTCCATCAACATTCAAAGAGACATACGGGTTTTTCACTTCTATTTTATTCGTGCCAAACATGTCTTTAAGCCACGGGTTTTCAACCAAATATTTATAATCTCTGCTCAATCTCCTAGCTTTAAAACCGATAGGAAATGCACCTGTTGCCATAGCTGCATTTTTTGCAACAGTTGTATTTTTGTTTTCTTTAAAATTAAGTGGCATCCAACCTGGAAAGGTTTTAGTTTCAGGATTTTTGGTTAATTGAAAGCAGGCGAAATCGTTGTGTGCATTAATGACATATTTGTTTGATGAAGATATTTTTTCGTTAAACTCAGCAGAATATTGGAATCCCTTTAAATTGGAAAGCGTAACAAAAACTTTTAGATTATCAGAAATATAGGGTCGTTCTACCATTTTTTCTGTATTTATTTTAATAGCTCTGTCCGCCAATTTGTTGATGAAGTTCGAATTTAAAAGGGATTCTACTTTACAATTGATGTCGCTCGTGTCCAGAATTACAGGCATCATATCATTGCTCACCAAATCAACCCAACTGTTATACAATTTATTATGTTCCTGTACTTGCATTAAACATTCACCGCTCTTATAGACAGAGTTAAATTTTTCTTGTAATGCGGCTGCGGTAATAATTCCTGTCATTCCGCCTGCAGAAGCACCGCCGATAACCTCAATTACAACTCTATGTTTAGGAATGTCTTCGTTTTGCTTTTTCTCCGTTTCCCATCTTTCTAAGGCTTCAATCAAGTAATCAATGACTCCTGCAGTATAAGCTCCTGCGGAAATGGCACCTGCCAAGCAAAGTCCAATTTTAAAAACTTTTTCTTCGTCGCTTTGTTCCATTTTTGATGATTTACTGTTCGATTATTTTTGCGATTTCAAAATGCATTCCGTCCAATCGACTAAAATGTCCGCCCCAATAAAATCCCCATTTGTGAGCAATTGGAACCAATTCATAAACACAACCTTTTTCTCCAAACTTTGCAGGTTCACTGTTCAATGGATTTGTGGCAACATTAATGTCAAATGCAGTTCCATAAGAATGATTGGAAAGTACGCTTTTGCTTCCTCTAATAAGTCGTGCATTGTAAGCACCACCGTAACCAATGATTCGATCCAGCAATCCTTTTTCTTCTAATTCTTGAAAAAAGCTCTTTAATTGAAAAACACATTTCTTATGAAAACGCATGGCAGTGTATTTACCATTTGTCGCTTTGGCTAATTGTGGTAAATCAACACGCACAATGTTGTTTGTTTCAAAGCCATTTGTGATTCTTATTCCTTCCGGATTGTCATTGCTTGGATTTGCTATATACTCTATTTTACCGAAAAGTTTATCGCGTTCTGCTTTAGAAGTCAATGCTGGGAAAGTGGGTTTGGAAGGAAAAGGCACGTTTTGCGTTGGTGTGCTTGTTGCTGCATCTGTGATTTTCAGTCCGGCTTTTTTCATTGCATCCAATGTTTTTGGTCCAACAATTCCATCTGCCCCAAGTCCATTTGCTTGTTGCCAATTTTTCACAGCTTCTTCGGTCTTTTTTCCAAAATCTCCGTCAGCATTGATTTTTAAGAAGTTTTGTAATGCTTTTACGTTTTCTCCTTTGTCGTTTAGTTTTAGTAGCATTTTTTTTGGTTTGAATTTTAATGTTCTTTTCAATTTTTTAAAACTTTCATTACTCATACATTGAATTAATTGATAAGCTTTTAACGAGCTTGTTGTATTCTGTTAATAGTTTCATTTTCTTATCAATTAAAAAGGTTATGTCTGTGTCAAATTCATGCAATCTCACATTTCGATTTCATTGTAAATTTTCTACCCTACCAATTTAAACCAAATCACAACCGACATTTTTTGCAACTTTTCTCTAAAACAATGTAATTTCAAATCGAAAAATAGCTGTAAGTCTTTAATTGACTGATCAATCCAGTATTTTACATTAGTTCACTCAATCCAAAAAATTAGTACAAGTACTATTAAATTTGAGAACATATACTAATTTGTCATCCCAATTAATTGATTCGTAACGTAAAAATTATCATGATTTTATTAAATGTTTTATCTGATGATATGCGATTCCTAAAAGACAAATTCGATGGTTTTTCTTCCAAAAACAGCCTTCAAAAAGTAGCTTCAAATTAGAATCTAAAACTCATATTTCAAGGCAACAGTTTTATGTAAAATAATTCTGTTGCCTTTTTTGAGTAAAAAATCCGATTTTCATTTAATACTAACTTGATTCATTTTGCGACAGCGAGACCTCACTTTATAGGCCTCCGATTTTATGTAGTTTAACCTTAAATCAATGCAGAATCAACTAAAATTATTAGAAAATGAGTTTAATCGAGAACTTAATGAATTGATCGGTTCCGGAAAAATTACTGACTTAAATAAAGTCATAGTTATTTGTCAATCACATTTACAAAAATCACGAGAGTACTTCTTAAAAATTAAGTCTATAAGTCCAACGGATGAAATTTATTACTTCAAACAATTTAAGCCAAGAATCCTCGCTAAATTGATTTATTACAGAAAGATTCATGAAATTCAGCAAAATTTCCCGCTTGGAAACGAAGATGTTCGAATGAATTACATCAATACACACCTACAAAG
>RFNX01000136.1 GCA_009926905.1 Flavobacteriales bacterium | reverse complement strand
CTATTCTAACGAACCCACTTTTTTAATTTATCTTTATTCGTTTTTCATATCATTAAATCAAAAAAAAAATGAAAAACAGTTTCTGGTCAATTATAGCCATTTCCACTTTATTGCTGATAGCTTCTTGTAAGAAAAAAGACTCTTCAAATGCAAACGAGCCTAAACTCATCATTAAAATTGTTACCGATTCTACACAAGTTCGATTAGGGAATTTAGGAAATCCAAGTTCAATCGCATCGGGAAATGCAGGACAACATCCACTTTTTAACGGAATTGCAGCACATTATTTGGAATTAGCACCCTCTGGAAATACAGCTTTAGGTGCAGGTGCAATCCTTTATCATGCGGCTGAAACTGCAATAGGAGGTTCAAATGCCATCGACTTTTCAAAAGCAATTATCAAAAATTCAGGTGAAACTTATTTGGAAATTCCATTGAAAGACATTCCAGTTGGAACATACGATTGGGTGCGTTTGTCAGTTTCTTATCAAAATTATGATATTAAATTTTATTACGGAGGAATGCCTTACACGGGAACAATTGCAAGTTTCGTTGGATTTAAATCTTACATTTCTTCTCTGAAGGTCAAAAACCAAACAGTAAATGTGAATGCAAATAAATCGCAAGGATTCTGGGCATTTGAATCAATCGCGGGAATTCAAACAGGACAAGGAGCCGCGACCACCGTTCCAAATCCACTTTTTGCAACTTCTCCTATTCCAGCAGGATCTTGTGTAGTGACAGGACAATTTGCGAATAGTTTTGTTATAACAGGAAATGAGACAAGTAATATTACTGTGAAATTGTCATTGTCAACCAATAAAAGTTTTGAATGGAACGATGCGAATGGCAATGGTAAATTTGATGTAGACGCTGGCTCAGTAGAAAATGTGGTTGACATGGGATTACGTGGATTAATTCCAGTTATTGAGTAAAATTTGCAATTATTAGTTAACATTTGTTGATTATTATTCAGGACTTAAGCGCACTTTTGCAATAAACTTATTAATGCTATTTTTCCTTGGACTTTTCTTATCAGTTTTAGTTGGCGTATCGTTAGGCTTGGTAGGAAGCGGAGGTTCAATTCTAACAGTACCAATATTAGTTTCTGTTTTTGTAGTCGAGGCTGAAATTTCATTTGTTTATTCGCTTTTTATTGTAGGTTCAACGGCAATTATTGGTGTAATTAAATCCGCTACAAAAGGAAATGTGAATTTCAAAATCGGCCTTTTATTTGGTTTGCCATCCATTGTTTCAGTATATGTAACACGAGCCTATTTAGTGCCAGTTTTACCCAAAGTTCTTTTTACATTTGGCGGAATTGAATTTAACAAGGACATTTATTTGATGCTTGTTTTTTCCTCAGTAATGATTCTTGCTTCTGTTTCAATGATTAGGAATAAAAGCTCGAAGGAGCAAGATAATACTAGTAGATTACTTCAATTCAAGGTGCCACTTTTCATTTTTGAAGGAATACTAGTGGGATTGCTTTCAGGACTTGTTGGCGCGGGTGGTGGATTTTTAATTATTCCCGCTTTAGTTTTATTAACAAATCAGCCGATTGCAAAAGCTGTTGGAACTTCCCTCTTTATCATCTCATTAAACTGCATTGTTGGCTTCATTGGTGGATTAAAAGCAGGTATTGAAATTGACTGGAAACTTTTGATTCCTATAACTTTAAGTTCAATAGTCGACGTTTTTATTGGACAAATAATTGGATCAAAAATAGACGGCGCAAAGCTGAAAAAAGGCTTTGGGTGGTTTGTTTTAGTAATGGGAGTCTATGTTGTTTTTACAACGCTTTCTAAGTAATTTTGCAAACGAAACAAATACGAATATGAAAATCGAACAAATTTATACAGGCTGTTTGGCTCAAGGCGCCTATTTCATTTCATCAAACGGTGAAGCAGTTGTAATCGACCCATTGCGTGAAATCCAACCATATATGGAAAGAGCTAAAGCTGACAACGTAATAATCAAATACATTTTAGAAACACATTTCCACGCGGATTTCGTTTCAGGACATTTGGATTTAGCAAAAGCAACAGGCGCAACAATCGTTTATGGACCAAATGCAACTCCGAGTTTTGAATTTCAGAGTGCTAAAGATGGTGAATTATTAAATGTCGGTGAAATTACTTTCAAAGTGTTGCATACGCCAGGCCACACAATGGAATCAACTTGTTATTTGTTAATGGACGAAGGAGGAAAAGAACTGGCTTTGTTCTCAGGCGATACGTTGTTTATTGGCGATGTTGGACGTCCTGATTTAGCTCAAAAAGCAGCATCAATGACAAAAGAAGAATTGGCAGGATTGTTATTTGATTCGTTGCGCGAAAAGATTATTCCGCTACCTGATTCAGTTACGGTTTACCCAGCACATGGTGCAGGAAG
>RFNX01000596.1 GCA_009926905.1 Flavobacteriales bacterium | reverse complement strand
CTTCCCAACCACTTTCTAATTCACCAAACACATCAAAATCATTTGTTATTTCATCAAAGTATTTATTAATACCCATTCTATATAAACGTGTTCTTTACTTTGAACTTCCTTTAGCATAAACCATATCTTTTTTACTTTAAAAAAAATTAAAATAAATCTTACTTTAATCTTCTCTAAAAGATTGTTCTATTTCATTTTTTTTTCTTAAAAAGAATAATAAAAAATCATTGTCAGAGTACAAATCTTTTGACTCATCTTTCAAGTATTTACCAATAAATATTCTTTGATCATTTGTTAAACTCTCAATATCTGAGTTAAAATCAATCAACTTATCTTTTGTTTTAATAGAATTTGATGCTTCTAAATCATTTCCTATAAAATTTCTATTGTCTTTTATATCGATTCTACATTTTAATAAAAAGTCATTTACTGTCATAAATTATTTTTGTTTGAATAAAATTCATTTAAACTTCGAGGTTATTGATACCTCCATTGAAAAACAAAAGGCTCAACCTCAGCTGATGCATTTGAGCTATATCCAACATAAGTTGGAAGAGTACTTGATCCAATATCATAAGTCAACATATTTCGTGGATTTCCAGCTCCAGCTCCTATTGCATTGTTTAAAATTGAAGGTAATTTATCATAGCCTATTATTGAAAATGTACTTGAAGGTATTATTCCCCAGAAATATATATTTTGAAATGACTGACCAGAGTTAAATTGGAAATTTAAATTATTAATTATAGTTTGAGGAGAAGTTGTAGTTCCATTAGATGTAATAGTATACAACAAATTTCCAGGGCTTAATTCTCCATTAATAACTACTGATGAATAGATTCCAAGACTAAATGAGGATCCCACATTTGATGCAGGAATAAATTTAAAACTGGAAAGTGTAAAACCTAATGCTGCTTGAAAAGGAATTGCATATAATCTTTGACTTGTTGCATTTATGGTTAATGTATTATTATTAGTTACACCAGGATAGGTTAAATATGCTGTATTATTTGGTGCAACTCCTCCAGCCATTGGATACGGTAAAGAATTTGAATAACCTGTATTTCCTTGAGCTCCTGTAACACAATTACAAACATACTTAGTCAAAGATGCATTAACTTCACTTACGTCTAATACTCCATTGCTATTTGCATCAAGACCATATTCGATTTTCACTCCTCCGCTTGTACAGTTAGAGCCAACAGATTCTGTAGTTGTTTTGACTAATGTGTTTTTTCCATTAGTGCCATTACTACCGTTGCTTCCATTAGACCCATTTTGACCTGCAACTCCTTGTATCCCTTGAGCCCCAGTTAAAGAAGTTAAAAAGTCTTGTTCAGTTCCAGTATTACCTTGTGACAACCAAATTTCATAAGCACTTAAACCATTTTGCCCGTTGTTTCCGTTTGCTCCATTTTGACCAGCTGGACCTTGTAAACCTGCTACACCTTGAGGACCTTGAAGTCCTGTTAATACTGGTGATGTATAAGTTGAACCATCAAAGTATGTAAAAGTTAATGTTCCATTTCCATTATCAGTAACTGAAACAATCCCATTTCCAGAAGTAGTTGAATAAGTACTCTTATCAGCATATAAAGCATAAGGAACACTTAACAATTGTTGGTTAGACATCATTACATAGTTCGTTCCTCCTCTTTTATCAATTTCAACTTTTAAAAAGTGTTTACCAGCTCCCCAACTGATACTTGCAAAAGCATTTGAACCTTCTTGAACTCCTTGACCAATTATCAAAGAAAACATTCCAAAAGCATCCGTTGTGGTTGTGTGTGCTTCTTTGTACACTTCTGTTCCGTTAGATGCATTTTGAATAATCGTGTAGCGTACACGTATGTTTTTGTTTCTTAAAACTTGTCCAGAAACATTTAATCCTGGTTGATTATCGCCATTGTCACTGTAAACAACTGCTTGATAATTAATTCCTTGAGGTGGAGCTTGAGCAAATCCGAAGTTAGTAATGTAGGCTACAAAAAATAAAAGAATATACTTTTTCATAATATTAAGATTTTGAAAGAATTAAAGTTTGAATGAAAGACCAATCAAGGCTGTGTTACTAATGTTTCTTGTTTTTTCACCTGAATCTTTTTCAATTTGATTCAAACCGACTCCAAAGCGATATTCGAACTGTAAATACAAGGTTTCTGTTACTTTAAACTTTGCATTGGCAAATACGTTGCTACTAACATTCAAACGTTTCAATAATTCTATTTCAGTTACATTGTAACGTTCAGTCCCAATTGTTTGCTCACCATTTGTCAAAAAGTCCGCTCCAAAAGACGCCCCAGTTGATAATGAAATTGTTTTCAGTGAAAGTGCTTTAAAAGCATAACCACAACCTAATCCAAGATAGTTTAATTTCCATTCTAATGGGATATTGTCTACAGTTGATTTAGCACCAGCTTGATAGTAATTAATTTCTGGTCTCAAAAAATGTTTTGGTGCTAATTCCAAGTTCAAATTCAAGGAATAACTGTTACCATTTACCCATTGTGTTGGTTTGGTTTCACTTCCAAAAGCATAAAGAAATTTAGTAGTGTTTTTTCCAATTAATAAATTGATTTCATCTGCCTTAACTTTATGCTGAGCAAATGAAAAAATTGGTAAACTCGCAAGAAGCAAGCAATAAATAGTTCGCATGGTTTATTGAATTACATTGACTTTAAATGAAGAATTTTTTGTTCCATCAGAAACTTTCAGATGATACATTCCAGGAGTTGGTTGCTGAATCGTAATTGGAGTCAACAAATTAGAATCGGTTGTGCCTTGAAAAATTAATTTTCCTTGATGGTCAAAAAGTTGATACTGCAATTTTATTTCAGTGGATTCTTCAACAATAAAAGAAAACTCACCTTGATTTGGGTTTGGATAAAGTAAAACGTTCAATTCATTTTGTTCCTCTATGAAAGAAATCGGTTGCTGAAATCCTTGGCGTAAACCTGTTCCTTCAACATTTACATGATTTACTAACGAAGGCTGACCAACAGATTGTTGGATAGTTATTCCATCATTGTTTGAAGA
>RFNX01000158.1 GCA_009926905.1 Flavobacteriales bacterium | reverse complement strand
TCATAATATTTAAGCACCATTCGCTAGTTACAACCAAAAAAATAATTATTTTAACGTTTAAATTCAATTAATCAAAATATGGCATCAGGTTTTTTTGCAATTTTAGACGACATCGCAGCATTGATGGACGGCGTTTCAGCAAATGTAAAAATCGCTACAAAGAAAACAGCAGGCATACTTGGCGATGATTTGGCTGTTAATGCAGAAAAATCAACAGGATTTGTATCATCCAGAGAACTTCCTGTGTTATGGGCAATTACAAAAGGTTCTTTTCTTAACAAAATAATCATTATCCCAATTGCCTTATTGCTAAACGCTTTTTTACCAACTGCCATTATCGTAATACTTGTGCTTGGTGGTTTTTACCTCGCTTATGAAGGAGTTGAAAAAATAGTAGAATTCCTCTTTCATAAAAAACATTCAGCTGAACATGGAGTTACTGAAGAAATTCAAGTAGATGCAACTCTAGAAAAAACTAAAATTAAGTCCGCTGTAACGACGGATTTTATCCTTTCTATTGAAATCGTTATTATCGCTTTAAGTACCGCTTTAGACAAGAGTCTAAGTACACAAATTTTAATTGTATCAGTAGTTTCATTGATAGCAACTGTGGGGGTTTATGGCATCGTTGCCCTGATAGTTCGTATGGATGATTTTGGTTTATTGCTGATTAAGAAATCGAAGAATAAAGGATTTTTAAAAGCATTAGGTTTGTTATTAGTAAAAATGTTACCTATTGTTATTCAACTATTTGCGGTGGTAGGAACGATTGCATTATTACTGGTTTCAGGTGGAATATTTGCTCACAACAGTGACTATTTACACCATCTTTTACCCCAATGTCCAGCAATAATAAAAGAGCTTGCTTTTGGAGTTTTAGGTGGATTATTTGTTATTGTTTTGGTTGGTATTACTAAATTTATTCTTTCGCTGTTTAAGAAAAAATGAATTTAAAAGTCCATTTAGACATCGATTTGATTAAATCAATTCATCATAAAATCCTATAATAACCCGAGTTAAGAGTTGAAAGGTGAACGATATTTTTTCGTCTGAAATTATACTATTTCTTTGTGCTTTTTATAGATAAGTTGGCAAACTTTATCCATCGCTTTGAATAGCGGAACATCCAAATTATTAGCACTTGAGATAATTGAAAGCGTAACAACAGCGTTGTAAAGTATAACGTTGTCTTCTCGTTTTATTCGTTCAACTGTGTTTATTTTATTACTTCCTTTAGGAGATTCAGAAACGATTATTTCGTCTGTGTTTTTGTCTATTGCAAATAACATATTCATGTATTTTAAAGATGGGATTCGTAATTAATCATGATAATGGCAGCGACCACTTGCGTTTTTAGTCATATTCCTACATCTAGCGCCTTTTTGAGTCGTTCCAGAACATTGGCGAGCAGTGGATGTTGAAGACGAATGAGTTGAAGATGCGTTCCTTGTTTGGCTATCACAACAATTTGAACCAACTTTTCGATTGTGTATTTTACAATAACAACTATTTGATTTACTTCGGTTACATTTTAAACAAAGTAGCTGAATATTAGAGGCTTCTGTGCTACTTCCTCCACAAGAAAAAGGAATGATATGGTCATATTCTAAACTTTCAGAACTGCCACAGCATTGACAAACACCACCATCTCTTGAATAAACTATCTTTTTTATAGTTTCAGAGATATAGCGACTTTGGGAAAATCCAGAAAAACTAATTAAAAGTAGTGATAAGAATACAATCAGTTTTTTCATGCTTTCTAAATTATGTATTTACTAGATTAAACATTAATAATTCAACATTCAAAATTTTTAGTGTTTTGCTTATCCGTTCGCAACTATTAGTTCGCAATTTAATACTGAGCCAGTCGAAGTGTTGCAACTATTAGTTCGCAACTACTTAAAAGTAAACTTCCGCTGTAGCATATAGCTCACAAATACAACAAAAAAAGTTGAGGTAACATTGGCATAAAAAGGATAAAAATTAAAACCTTCAATAAAAATTTTTAACAAAATCCAACTTATAAAACCAGAAATCATAGCACTTAAACAATAACGCATCAGCTGGTGGTGACCTTTCACTGAACTCTCCGTGAATACAACGAATTTATTGAGTAAAAAGCCAATTGTCATGGAAATTATTAAACACAAAAATGCACTGTAAGTATATGCTGTAACCGTAAAGTTTAATACTTTTCCTAAGAATTCAAAATTGAAAGTTGTATTAGCTTTGTTGAAAACGATGCGAAAAAACAATTCGAATAAAAGCCAACTAAGAACTGTATTACTGCCACCACAAACGGCGTAATAATACGTTTTCTTGTCCATGAATTTCTTGAACAAAGGATAGAAAAAATCCATCAGTTGATGTAAAAAACTAACTAAGCGCATCAAAATCAATTTCGTAGCCTGTGTGACGGCGAATGTTAATGACGTTTTTTTCGTCGAAAATCAAGTATTGACCGCGGATTCCAGTTAAAGTTCCTTTCACAACTGCGGTTTTATCGAAACTCAAGGAGGAGACTTTGCTTGGATAGTTCAAAACGGGATAATTGAATTCAAAAATCTGATCGTCTTCGAGCCAGTATTGTGTTAAATCGGAAGGTAATTCTTCGTGAATGCGCCATTTTTCGTCTTCCAAATCAATGGAGTCGTCATGAATGTTGCGCAACATGCTTTGCCAATTGGTTTTATCAGCGTAGAATTCTTTCATCGCAACTTCAATGCATCCAGCCAATAACGATTGGGTGTTTGCGCTAAAATAATACTCGAATTGGCGCCTTGATCAATCCATCTTGTCGGAACTTGCGTTGCTCTTGTAACTCCAACTTTCACAATGTCGGTTGCAGCTAAATACACATAGTGCGGTTGGTTGTGATTGCGTTCTTCGTATTCCAAATCGCGTCCCTTGCCCAAATGCGCTTCACACAATTCGGGGTGCAAAATACACGGACTTGCTTCGGGTGCATTGGTGAAACAGGTGTAACAGAAACCTTCTCCAAACGATTTATTTGTTTGCTTGGAACATTTGCTACAAAAGATAACGCCGTTCCAAGTCAGAGAAATTTCTTTTCCCAAAAAGTCGTTCATAGGAATTGCTTCGCCAGCTGTTCTCAGGGAATATTGCACCGTTGACTCCAACTTGGAATCCATTTTTTTTAGCGTCAATCTCATTTTTCAGGAAGAATGTTCATTTTGTCGGCAAAGTGGTAGCAATAATCGCGTAAGTCTTCACTGATTAA
>RFNX01000240.1 GCA_009926905.1 Flavobacteriales bacterium | reverse complement strand
GTTCCTGGATTTGAAAAAGTTACGTTTGGAGAGGCAGCATTCTGACAAACAGTTGTTGTTCCAGATATGGTTGCTGTAGGCGCAGGACGAACTGTAATTGTTGCCGTAGCCGTGACTGCTTGACATGTTCCTTGAGTATAACTTAATGTGTAAGTTGTTGTTGAAACAGGACTTGGGCTAATGTTTGCAGTTGTAGCAGCGTTTGACCAAGCATACGTTCCACCACTTGGGTTTACAGTTGATGTCAATGTAGTTGCCGTTCCCGAACAAGCTGTTGTTGTAGATGGAGTTATCGAAACGGTTGGTGCTGCAGTAACGGTAAGTGTTACTGCTCGTTGGCAACCACTAATATCTGTATAGGTAATGGTTGTTGTCCCTGCGGCAACAGGTGTAACAGTTCCAGTTGTTGAATTTGTTCCTGTTATCGTTGCTACCCCTAAATTTGAAGAAGTCCATGTCCCTGTAGTTGCAGGCGTTCCCGAACCTGTTAATGTGGTAGTTCCGGTGGCACATATTGTCAATGAACCTGTAATTGTTGGAGCTGGTGTTACTGTAAACGTTACCGTTTTGGAACAACCATTGATATCTGTGTAAGTTATTGATGCTGTTCCTGCCGCAACTGCGTTTACCAAACCATTTACGGTTGAGCCTGTTACGGTTGCTGATGAAACATTGTTAGATGTCCATGGAGTTGATGCTGCCGGCGTTCCAGTTCCTGTTAGAGTTGTGGATGAACCTGCACATAAAGTTAAGGTACCTGTTACATTTGGCCCTGCATTAACAGTAATTGTTGCTGTTTTTGTACAGCCATTTATATCCGTGTAAGTGATTGTACTGGTACCTGCTCCAACAGCTGTTACTAATCCAGTGTTGCTCACTGTTGCCACACCAACGGCACTTGAAACCCAAGGATTTGTTCCATTTGGAGTTCCAGAACCAGTTAATTGCGATGTTGTACCAGTACAGAGTGTTGTTGTTCCAGTAATATTTGGCACAGCATTTACTGTAACAGTTGCTGTTTTTGTACAACCGTTGACATCCATGTAAGTGATAATACTCGTTCCAGTGGAGACTCCAGTTACCAAACCAGCACCGTTAATAGTTGCCACAGAAGTTGTTCCAGATGTCCATGGTGTTGAAGGCGAGGATGTACCTGTACCAGTTAATTGGGTTGTTGCACCCACGCAAGTCGTCAATGTGCCAGAAACAATTGGATTAGAAACTGTTACAATTGCAGTTTTCGTACAATTACTTGCATCAGTGTATGTGATTGTGGTTGTTCCTGTTGAAACTGAAGTAACCAAACCTGTATTACTTACCGTTGCCACTCCTGGTGCACTCGAAATCCAAGGATTTGTGCCGTTTGCTATTCCAGAACCAGTTAACTGAGAAGTTGCACCAATACTACAAAGATTTAAAGTTCCAGTAATCGTTGGATTTGAAATAGTGACAACAGCAGTTCTTGTACAACCTGTAGCGTCAGTATAAGTTATTGTAGTGCTTCCAACTCCAATCCCGGTAACTAGAACCGTATTTGCCGCTGAGGTTGGAACAGTCGCAACAGCTGTATTTGAACTCGACCAAGCGTTTGGCGATGCTGGAGTTCCTGAACCTGTCAAAGAAGTAGTTCCGATAGTACAAAGTAATAAAGTCCCAGAAATAGTTGGAGCTGTATTTACCGTAATTGTTCCTGTAGCAATCGCTGGTGTACAATTCGAATAGGAGTAAGTAACAGTATAAGTGGTAGTGCTTGCAGGAGAAACTGAAATACTAGAAGTTGTTGCACCATTTGACCATAAATACGTTCCACCTGTTTGGTTGACATTGGCTGTTAATGTTGTTGGAATAACTCCACAAGCAATTGTTGAACCTGAAACAGAAACGGTAACTGGAGGCGTTATGGTAACTGTAACTGGAGCGAAAGAAGTTCCACAAGCGTTGGTATTACTGATGTAGTAAGTTCCAGATCCAACTGCTGTTGGATTAGACAAAGGTGTTGCAGGTGTAGGATAAGAACTCCAATATTGAAGCGGCCCGTCAGTTACTGAACCCGCAGTAACCGCAGGTAAAGAAATATTTACATTCGAACACGAAATTGCTGGATTAGTTGTAATAACATTTGGAGCAATACCAACAACATTGATTGACGTTCCACTTACAGCTGTATTTGGACAGGCATTTGCATCTGTTACAGATGTGATTGTAAAAGAAGTATTAGGTGTTGATGCGTTCGTCGGAAAGATGAAAGTGTAAGGATTGGAATATGTGGGCGGCACTGTTGATGATGTGATGGTACCGTTATTGGTACTATAGGTAACCGACCAAGGAGCTGTACCTGTAAAGTTAATAGAAACGGTTGCGGATTGATTGGTCGCACCACAAAGAGTATTATCGCTAACAGAAATAGTAGCTGATGCTTGTGGCTTTATGGTTAATGAAGCACTCGTGGTAGTATAAGTTCCACAAATATCTGTCACTACCAATCGGTATAAATAGCCGTTCATCGCACTTGTAACTCCTGTAATTCCAAGGGATGCTGTTGTCACACCGCTGTATATACTTCCTAAAGAAATATTTGACCATGTTGCACCACTGTTTGTACTTTCTTGCCATTGATAGGAAAGTCCAGAACCTGTAACCGTCGAAGAAAATGAGGCATTTCCGCCATTACATACTGCAACATTGACTGGATTTGTTAAGGTTGGCGGACTGTAAACGGTGATTACTTGAGTAACAGTTGGAAATGAGCCACAACAAGCTGAAGTTACTGTCAAACTTACTGTATATGTGATTGTTCCACCTGTTGTATTGCCAAAGGTGATGTTCGTTTGACCAGCAGACGCATTAGCCACAGATGAAGTACCTCCAGTTGGTGAACTCGCACTTACCGACCAAGCATAAGTAAAACCAGATTGACCTAAAGTACTTGCTTGGAAATTATAAGTTCCTGGGCAAACAGTAGTCGAAGAAGTTATAATTCCTATTGATGTACTTGGATTATTAATCATGATGTTTGTAAAACCAGTATAGGTATTACTGTTCATTACGATGGTTTTCCTACCTGTAGTAGTGAATTGGGTAATGGAAGGCGAACCTGTAACATTTGCTGTGGTGGCATTTACACCAAAAGTTGTCCAAGTGGGCGTTGTAGCTGAATGAGATATGTTTGTATTTGTACATGCTATGTTATCAACTGTTATGACCGGTTGAGTTGTTAATGCAAAACTTGTTGAACTTGTTGCTAAAGTTGTACTTGTTCCATTGTATTTAACTGCAACTGAAACACCATTTC
>RFNX01000318.1 GCA_009926905.1 Flavobacteriales bacterium | reverse complement strand
TTGTTTTGATTTCAGAAAGTTTCATTTTTGATTTTTTTTTAAGTGAATAATCTAATTAGTTACAGCATTTTTCTTTGTTCATTTTCGTTTGAATAGTGGTGAAAAGCATTTGAATTTTACCAATCGTTTCTTTGTTTAAACAGTAACAAATAGATTTTCCTTCTATGCTCCCTTGAATGATATTGGCGTTTTTTAGTTCTTTCAAATGCTGTGAAATCGTCGCTTGAGCCAAAGGTAATTCGTCTACAATGTCGCCACAAATGCACGTTTCTTTGTGCAAAAGGAATTCGACAATCGCCATGCGAGCGGGATGACCAAGTGCTTTAAAAATTATTGCTAATTGATTTTGTTCGTCGGTAAACTCGTCTGTTTTAGTAATGCCCATTTGTTATATTTATATATTGCAATATTACGATATTAAATTTAATAGTCATTGTTAAAAAACACGAAATTTTAAATCATCAAAGCAAAAGCGAATCTTCAAAAAGAATCGAATTGGATTATTCAAGCGAGATTTCCATTATATTTGTCATTATGCAGTCAGATTCACGTTGGTTATTGGATGGTCACGAAGTGCAAACAAGCGATGGTGCTTTTGTAAAATGGTACGACCACAAATTTTTCTTATTGCTTCATAAAGGCAAAAAGTTTCATGGAGAAATCGTAAAAGATGATTCTGAGAACAATCAATTGACGATTAAAATCAACCACCGTGTTTTTCAAATGAAGAAACGTGGCGAATTAGATGCATTGATTGCTTCTTTAGGTTTGGATGTTCCAAAAATCAAAAAATTAAAAGAATTGCAAGCGCCAATGCCTGGTCGTGTTTTGAAAATCTTTGTGAAAGAAGGCGAAGAAATTCAAATAGGGGATAACGTACTTTCTTTGGAGGCTATGAAAATGGAAAATATTCTAAAAGCAGATGGAGTTGGAACTGTAAGTAAAATCACGATTTCAGAAGGCGATGTCGTTGACAAAGGCGCAGTGTTGATTGAGTTTGCTTAGATTTTTGTCAATTATTTAAAGGTACAAAATTCTTTTTCTATTTTTCTGATTACGATTTCTGGTATATCTAAAGCCATTGCATATTTTTCAAACAAACTTTTGGCATTTGAAATTTCTGTAATAATTTTTTGTGATTGTTTTATGGTGAATAATTCAGCAATTTGAAGTAGATCATTTTTTGAAATGTCATTTCTTTTACCATTGACGGACAAAGCTCTTGAAGTACGAAGGTAATTTTTCATTGGATCTAATGGATAAGTTAAGTCGTATGCTGGAGCTAAATGCCAGCGATCTTTATCATCATCGTAGAGGAAAGAAAAGTTTTTTAAGTGATCGTCAATATTTGCAAAAACAACATTAAACACCATTCGTTTAAATAGTTGTTGGAGTTCCTGATGAGACAATTTTAAATCAACAGCCAATTTAAAAAGGTTTTCATAACTTGAATTATTTGCTTTTTTGAAATCCCAACCTGTCATTCCAGAAGCTGTAAGAACGTGTCTTTTCTCTCCATTTACCCGATCAAAGCGCAGTGTTGCAAAGTGTTTTTTATCAATTAATTTACTTGGCATCATTTCAATTCCGAGAGAAGTAGCAAGTTGATAATAAACAAATTCAACAGCTTCTTTGCTGTAATTCGATTCATCATCAACACAAAGTTTGATTAGATAATGCTGATAATCACTTGAGAATTCAATATCTCCTGGGATTATTTGACCAGTAAGTTTATGTTCTGAAATTAAGATTTTTGGTCGCGCACCGCCAGCGGATGTTCCTATTTTGAAAATGTTTAACAACGCAACATCACTCAAATTTTTTTCATGAACAGCTATTTTGAAATCAAGTACTTTTTTTACAACTTCAGTTATTTCTTTAATGTTGATTGAATGTTGCGGTAATAACTCTTTTGCAGGTAAATATTCCAACGCTCCCATTCCACGATTCGCAACATACGTTAATTGTTCCAAAGGAGAAATTTGACCAATTTCTTTGTGAGAAAATTCCAACCATTCTTTAAACACAATATTTCCAAAAACATCTGGAAGCGAGTCAGCAATCATTGGAGGCAAGCCTCGAAATGTTTCTCCTTCATAGTTTGAAAAAACTTGAACGTGTTTTGTGCGCTTAAAGAGATATGGAAATAAATTCAAGTACTTTTCTGAATCTAAAAAAGCAGGATTGTATTGAAAGCTAGACACTTTTTTGTGTTCGTCATACCCAATTTTTCCAACTTCTAAACCTTTAAAATTGACAGCAATAATTTGTTTACTTCCCATTTTTAATACATTGATTCATATTCAAAACGTTCTTTGCGCTTATTTATGAAAACCTGCAATGATTCAAGTTCCTGAAAATACTGAAGTGCTTTAAAAAGTGTATCAATGGTTACATTTTCTCCTTTTTCCAGTTTTACTACAGTTAAACGAGAAACAGCTAGTTTTTCAGCTAATTGCATCTGCGACAAACCACTTTCTTTACGAAGTAGTTTACACCAATTTCCAACTTGAACTTTAAGGTCTTTGACTGTTACAGCACTAAACATGTGTTAATTATATTATACAAAACAAACAATTACTAATCAAAAGTATAAAATAATATACATTAAAGAATATTTTACAATAAAAAAATCACCTCAAATTGCTTCAAGGTGATCAATTAAGTTTCATCTAAAGATTTTTAATTTACTTTTTGGCGCATAAAAACAAAGAAATCAGTCCAACTTTTGTCGTCAGCTTCTTTATTGTAAGCAATTGGCATCTTGAATTTCTCTCCCACTTTCGTTGAGTTTGGATTCGTAAAAGCATGCGTTGCATTATCATAATTGATGAAAGTAAAATCCACATTGTTTACTTTCATTTCTTCCTTGAACTTCATAATTTCTTTTTCAGGAACAAACTGGTCTGCAGCTCCATTACAAACTAAAACTGCCGCTTTCATTTTTCCTTTTTCAAGAGGAACACCGGCTAATCCACCGTGGAAACTTACAACTGCATCAAGTGGTGCGCCCATTTTTGCTGCGTTCAAAACGACACTTCCTCCAAAACAATATCCGATGGCAGCCATTTTTGTAGGGTTAACACCTCTAATTTTCAATGCAGTTTCATAACCGGCATTAAAACGCAACCAAAGCAATTTTGGGTTTTCATAAATTTGTCCAGCTAATTCACTTGCGTCTTTTGGATTGTCAGCAACAATTCCTTCACCGTACATGTCAATACAAATTGCAATAAATCCTTCTTTTGCCAACTTTAAAGCGCGAGATTTTGGATAATCATTCAATCCCCACCATTCGTGAACGATTAAAAT
>RFNX01000579.1 GCA_009926905.1 Flavobacteriales bacterium | reverse complement strand
CAAAAATGAAATTACTAGTAGAAACGAGCGTTTCAGATTCTTCTGGCGCTTCGTAGAAATCAACTTGTTTGGGAACATTGATTTCGCGGAGTTCTGGTTCTTGAATTTGTTTAGCGATTGTATTTTTTCGCAAACGCATCAATTCATTACTGATAATTGATTCACTTATTTCAAATTGTCGAGCGATTTCTTGCACGTAAACACTCCTCGTAATTTGATCTGGAATCAAAGAAACGGAATGCACAATTTCACGAATCAATTCCGATTTTTTCAATGGATCGTTATCGCTTCCTGTCAATAAAACCGAAGCTTTGAACGTGATAAAATCTTGCTTGTTGTTTTTTATAAAACTTCTAAATCCGTAGTACTCGTTTTTTTAGAAAATGAATCCGGATCTTCTCCATCGGGAAAAAGTACCACTTTTACATTCATTCCTTCTTCCAAAATCATATCAATTCCGCGGAAACTCGCTTTTATTCCTGCGGCGTCACCGTCATAAAGAATGGTTAGATTTTGCGTGTAGCGTTTCACCAATTTCACTTGCTCTTTCGTCAATGAAGTTCCAGAAGAGGAAACCACATTTTGAATGCCTGATTGGTGCATGCTGATAACATCTGTATACCCTTCGCACAACAAACATTCGTCGTATTTCACGATATCGCCTTTCGCAAAAAAGAGTCCGTAAAGTATCTCACTTTTGTTATAAATGATACTCTCAGGTGAATTGAAATATTTAGCAATTTTCTTATCGGTAAAAAGTGTTCGACCACCAAAACCAAGTACGCGTCCTGAAATACTGTGAATTGGAAACATCACTCGACCTCGGAAGAAATCAAAATTACGATCGTCTTTAGTTTTAACTAAACCAACATTGTGCAAATATTCCAGCTTGTAGCCTTTTGCAATAGAAGCTTTTGTAAAATCATCGCTTACATTGGCGCTGTAACCCAATTGAAAACGCTCGATGATGTCTTTTCTGAAACCACGTTCCTCAAAATACGAAAGTGCAACAGCTTTTCCTTCTTCAGTTTCATGTAAATTATGTATGAAATGATTTTTCGCAAATTCGTTGATGATGAATAACGAATCTCTTTCCGATTTTTGAGCCAATTCTTCGGCTGTTGGCGCGGTTTCTTCAGGAATTTGAATGTTGTATTTGTCTGCCAACCAACGCAATGCTTCTGGATAGGCAAAATGTTCTTTTTCCATCAAGAAAGTCACAACCGAACCGCCTTTACCTGTTGAGAAACATTTGAAAATTTGTTTAGCTGGTGAAACAACAAATGAAGCCGTTTTTTCATCTGTAAAAGGACTCAAGCCTTTCAAATTGGAACCAGCTCTTTTCAAACTAACGAATTCACCAATAACCTCTTCAATTCGGGAAGTTTGCATGATTTCATCGATAATATGGCTGGGGATTTTACTCATTATTCTGCTGGATAACCAAAATCTTCTTCAGTAACTAATTTCCCTTTTTCATCATACGTTTTCCAAATCCCGACCGTTTTGTCATTCAAATATTCTCCTGTATAATGAATGCGTCCAGTTGGGTATTTCACGACTGTAAATCCTTGTTTTACTCCGTGTTCAAAAATCGTGAAAGAAAGCTCCGTTCCATTTTCAGAATAGAAAGTCCATTTTCCGTTGCGTTCTCCTTTTTTGTCTTGCATTCCTTGGAACTTGATTTGCTTTTTCCCAGGATACCATTCGGTAAATTGACCGTTTTTCACTTCGACCAAATTTTCTTTTTTGGCAGGTTTAGTTGTTTCGTCTGTTTTTTCATCAGTACAAGCAACGAAAGCAAATGCCATTAAAATTATTATAAAGAAATTTTTCATTTTATTTATCTCTATTTATTGAATAATCAACCAATCCTATTAAAGAACGTTTGGAAGGGCTGTCTGGAAGTGGATCGATCAACGCTAAAGCTTCTTTCGCTATTTCATTCATTTTTTGATACGCGTACTCAATTCCACCGTTTTGAATAACCAATTGAATCGCACGCTGAATTTTTTTATTTTCTTCGTTGTGGTTTTTAACGATGTCCACCAATTCCGATTTAATCTCTTTTGAAGCATGGTTAATCGTGTAAATCATTGGCAATGTCATTTTTTGCTCGCGAATGTCAATTCCAGTTGGTTTCCCAATATTTCCAGGACTTCCGTAATCAAAAATATCGTCTTTAATCTGAAATGCTAATCCAATCAATTCACCGAATTTACGCATTCTTTCGCGGTGTTCAGTTGCTCCAACACTAATCGCTCCTGCTTCACAACACGTTGAAATCAAGGACGCTGTTTTTTTACGAATCACTTCAAAATAAATCTCTTCGGTGATATCTAAGTAACGTGCTTTTTCAATTTGCAACAATTCTCCTTCGCTCATTTCGCGCACGGCTCTTGCGACTACACCCAATAAATCCGTATTGTTTTTTTCAATCGAAAGCAATAGAATTCTTGAAAGCATGTAATCGCCGACAAGGACTGCAATTTTATTTTTCCAAAGTGCATTCACTGAAAAGAATCCGCGGCGTTCGTTGGCATCATCGACCACATCATCGTGTACAAGAGTTGCTGTATGTAAAAGCTCTACCAACGATGCTGCATCAAAAGTTGTAACGTTACTTTCGCCCAACATTTTAGCAGTCAAAAAAACAAACATTGGTCGCATTTGCTTTCCTTTTCTTCGGACAATGTAATGGGTCACTTTGTCCAAAAGCGGAACTTCTGATCGCATTGATTCCTTGAAATGATCCTCAAATTGAGCCAACTCCATTTCAATTGGAGCCATTATTTGCTTTACTCTATCCACAAGGCAAATATAAGGATAAGATAAGGCGTAAAATCATAAATAAGGATAAAATTCTATCTCGACAAATGCATGTTTCGTTCCGAATAAATCTTCGTAAAGAATGGATCTTTCAAGTTTTTAATGAAACGAATGGCTTCACCTGTTGATTTCATTTCAGGACCTAATTCCTTTTTCACATCAGGGAATTTCTCGTAAGAGAACACCGGAATTTTAATCGCATATCCTTCTTTTCGTGGATTGAATTTGAAATCGGTCACTTTATTTACTCCTAACATCACTTTCGTTGCGAAGTTCACATACGGTTCGTCGTACGCTTTTGCAATGAATGGAACTGTTCTCGATGCACGTGGATTGGCTTCAATCACATATACTTTATCGTCTTTGATGGCAAATTGCACGTTTAACAAACCAACCGTTCTCAATTCAACAGCGATTTTCTTCGTAATGTCCTCAATTTGAGTCATAACAAAATCACCTAAATTGTACGGAGGAAGCACCGCATACGAATCTCCAGAATGGATTCCTGCTGGCTCAATGTGTTGCATGATTCCAATGATGTATACATTTTCACCGTCGCAAATTGCATCGGCTTCTGCTTCTATCGCGCCACCTAAAAAG
>RFNX01000065.1 GCA_009926905.1 Flavobacteriales bacterium | reverse complement strand
ACGTGAATGGGACGCACAGCTATCCGCCGAACATGGCTCTGAGGTTATCTGGGCGGCGGTAAGCCATGGCGATGTAATAAAGGCGATTTGTGCCGATGCGCTGAGTCTGCCGCTTCGCAATTTTCAGCGAATTTCCATTGAGCCAAGTTCGGTTTCGCTCGTTCAGTACCGCAGTGAGAGTGCGCAAGTTCACAAATTGAACGACACTGGATTTCAATGGGTACAAGCGCTAAACAAAATTGCTCAATCTAAAGAAGCAACCGTTGGTGGAGAGGTGAATGCGCAGTGAGTCGCATGATTTACGTATTTGATACGCCAGATCGGTTTGTTGCAGGCACCGTTGGGGAGCCAGGGGAGCGCGCATTCTTTTTGCAGGCGCGTCAAGCTACTCGCATAGTTACCGTAGCTCTGGAGAAAACTCAGGTTTATGTGTTGGCTGATCGACTTAGCGATTTATTAGATCAGATAGAACAAGATGAGGACATAGATACAAATCACTATGGACCAGCGGATCTAGAGCCACTTGATAATCCAATTCAGGATGAATTCACAGTAGGCGCGTTATCACTGGGCTGGAATCCAGATAAGTTGCAAGTGATTATTGAGGCTCATGCCCTCACCGAAGGTGATTCGGATGTTCCTGAAATTGAAGACGACACCATGCTTGGCCCAGACGTTCTGCGCATCAGATTGGCGCCGCATCATGCGCGCGCGTTTGCAACGCGAGCGCTCGCTGTTGTTGCCGCAGGTCGCCCACCATGTCCGTTGTGTGAGCAACCACTAGATTCGCGTGGCCATATTTGTCCGCGGGCTAATGGTTACCGCCGTAGAGGATAACTAGAACAACGGCCAAGGCAGGCTCGGCCATTCCTGCGTCGCAATGGCAAAAGTGCCAGAAGTAGTTAGTGCATCTATGCGTTGCATAGCGGCCGCTAGTTCAAAGTCGGTAAGTAAATCTATTAGTTCACTCTCGGGCATTTTGCTCGCACCCAGGTTTAGATCGGCAAGTAAATCAGCGGGAATTTCTTGCCCAGCCCAGCCCCACAACACAGTGCGAAGTTTAGGCTCGTCGTGAAATGTGACGCCGTGATCTATTGCAAAGATTGCGCCATCGGCTGCGCGCAGAATGTGACCACCTTTGCGATCGGCATTATTAACTACGGCATCCAATAACGCGATTTTCATCAGCGCATCAAGGTTTTGGTGAGCAAGCGTGAGTTCCTCACCATTTGGACCCTGGCCATCGAGCACGCCTATCCACTCTTCTGGCACTTGGGAAGTTGGAAAGATTTCAACATGAGCAGGGCTGGCCTCAACCCAATGTTGCACACTGGCAAAACCTTGTTCGGTTTCCACCAAATCAGTTTTGGGTACCAAATCCCAACCGAGAAGTTGGTCCACGATGTAAGTTGCACGCTCGCGAAATGCAAGAGTTCCGGTGGGGAAGTCCCAAAGCTCTTTCTCAAGATGATTCGGTTTGTAAACAACTTTCACACCATCGAGTTCTGCAAGAAAAACACCGTTAGATGCTTGCGGCAAGCGCTCGATGATGCGTAGTTGACTCACTTAATACCCAGCAATGCGTCGATAACACTCTTCATGTGTTGACTACCGTTTTGGGCCGATTCGTTAGAGCTTGTGGAAATAGTCTCATTTGCCCACGAATCGACCAATGCCAGCGCAGCCGGGGTATCTAAATCATCGGCTAGAGCTGCAGCAATCTGCGTCGGGTAGTCGCTAGAAATGCTGTCAGTAGCAATTGCGTTTCGCCACAGAGTCAGGCGTTTTGTGGCCTCGTCGAGGCCGGCGCTGGTCCACTCCCATTCTTGTCGGTAATGGTGCGACAAAATCGCCAAGCGAATCGCCATTGGGTCAACACCAGATGCCGTCAACTTTGAAACGAACACCAAGTTACCCAGAGACTTACTCATTTTGTGACCATCGAGCCAAACCATGCCAGTGTGCATAAATGTGCGAGCAAATGGTTTAACCCCAGTAGCGCTTTGTGCGTGAGCAGCGCTCATTTCATGATGCGGGAACTTCAGATCGCTACCGCCACCTTGCACATCGATGGTTTCGCCAAGATAGTGCACAGCAATAGCGGCACACTCTATGTGCCAACCAGGGCGTCCAGTGCCTAGCTTGGTCTCCCACGCAGGATCGTTTGGCCGTTCATGTCGCCACAGTAAAGGGTCGAGGGGATCAAGCTTGTCGCTCTTATGTGGGTCGCCACCGCGTTGGCTAAACAAATCAATCATGTCGTGTCGGCTTAAATGAGCAACGGCGCCAATCATTTCTGTCTTGTCAATCTTGTAATACAAGTCGCCATCTATTTCATAAACGCAATCGGCTGCGTGAAGTTGCTCAACAAGATCTGTGACCAGGGGAATTGACTCAACGGCTCCGATGTAATGCTGTGGTGGAATCACGCGAAGTGCAATCATGTCTTGTTTGAAAAGCTCGGTTTGTTCGATAGCGATGTCTTGCCAATCCGCCCAGTTTGTTGGGCCCGCTCGATAAGCGGATCGTCAACATCTGTGACATTTTGGCATAAGTAACTTGGGCACCAGCAGCGCGCCAAGGCGGATGAGTGTGTCGAACGCAACGTAAGTTGCCGCATGCCCCATGTGAGTTGCATCGTAAGGCGTAATCCCGCACACATAAATTTTTACTTCACGATCAACAGCCAAGTATTCGT
>RFNX01000584.1 GCA_009926905.1 Flavobacteriales bacterium | reverse complement strand
ACATTACGTTAATTGTTTATTTATTCAAATCTTTCTAGCTGATTTTAAGTCTATTAATAAGATGAAAATAAACAATTAATTCTTTTTTTCTTCAGGTTTACCTATGAAATTTTTCCCTTCCCATGCCAATGTTCCAAAGAACAATAATAAAGTAAGAATGGAGAAAATAGAGGAATACGTTGCTCCTTTACTGAATGATTGAGGTTCGAATTTCCATTCAATTTTGTGTTTTCCTGCTGGAATCATTGCACCTCGCAAAATGTAATTCGCTTTGAAAGTTGCATTTGTACTTTTTCCATCTATGTAGCAATTCCATCCTGCAGGGTAATAAATTTCACTGAAAACTGCTGGTAATTCTGTTTTCGAATTGGATGTATATGTCAACACATCAGTTCCATATTGCGTCAACGTTATCGTTGCATTTGTGTCGACACTACCAACTTTCACTGCTGGGAATTCTTTTGTATTCACAACTGCTGTTGTTTTCGAATTGAAATCTTTCAAAGCCGTCATTTCGTCGTTTGTAGAATTTACTGTTTTCAATTCATTTGTAAACCAAGCTGCACCGTTTGCATTTGGATTTACTGTTGCAGCTACTTCTTTTCCTGAAATGAAATACTTTGTGTTCAACATGTTCAATACTGGCGTGTAATTGCTTGCCAACTGAACAGAATCAAAATTGGTTGTTTGGAAGAAATTCTCAATTACTTGCATTTGTTCTTGCCCTTTTGCTTGACTGTATTGTGCCATTACTTCAGGGTGCTTCACGATTTCCTTATTGATGAATTCTTGGCGTACTTTCATCATCTCGTCATTGATGTAAAAATCAACGATTTCTTGGTAACGTTTCAATTTCGCTCCGTGATAACCACCAATACTTTTGTGAAAATAACTTGTTGTCGTTTCTGCAAAAGGATTTGAGAAAGACAATACACGATAATCGCTGTTCAAATTCAAAATACCGAAAGAAGCCAATGCTTTAGTAAATTCGCTGTTTTCAATTATTTTGTACTGAATGGAACTTCCCATTTTTGAAGTCAATTCACTGACTTTAGAATTGAAATTTGGAATTTTAGAACTTTCTTTTTGGAAAATTGAATTATCCGCTGTTTGTGGTAAAGTTGGAATAGCCGAAGCTTCTCCTGCTACTTCATAGCTTTTTAACACTCCTTCTTCGTTTTCCTCGTTATTCAAGTAGCGTTTTGAAACAGATATATTGTCGTAGCTAACCAAAACAAAAGCTATTCCTGTAATAATCAATTTTGAAAGCTGTGTGTAAACTGAAAGTAAAACCAAGCCACAAGCAAGAATCACAAGGAACAAAGCGCGTCCCATATCTGCTTTATAAAGTGAAATACGTGTATCTATCAATGCTTGTTTCAAACCATTCACATACGTAATTTGAGCTGGATCTTGTACTCCCTTAACCGCTTGATTGAATTGATTGATTTCGTCTGCGCGCAAGAATGAACCAGAAATTGAAGGTACAGCATACAGAATGATTCCTATAAAAACAACGCCTCCTGATACGTACAACCAGATTTTTTTGTCGCCAATGATTCCTTCCTTTTTGAAGAAACGATCTAAAAACAAAACCCCTAAAGCTGGAATCATCACTTGTAACAAGGCAAGAATCATTTTTGAATCTCGGAATTTATTGTACATCGGCACTTTGTTGATGAAGAAATCGTTCAACCCGCCAGGATCATTCGATGCCAATAAAACTGCTACGATAAAAATCGCCAAGAACGGCCATTTCAATGAATCTTTCAATAAAATCAATCCTAAAACGAAAAATGCAAGCATCACTACTCCGAAGTAAAAAGCACCACCACTACTCGCTTGTCCTCCCCAATAACGGTTCATTTGAGCAATTTGTTGAGAGTAAGTTGGATCGGCAACTTCAATTGCTTTTTCGTCATTTCCTAGGTAATCAGCTTTCCCACCTTTTGCATCTGGAGCCACAATCGACAAAATTTCATTTGGTCCAAAATTGTATTCCAAAATGTAATTTTTATTCAAACCATCTTTTTCCTGAACGTTCGTTGGATTTTTAGGTTTGATAGTTAAATCAGTTGCACCACGTGTTGTGAATTTACTGTATTCTAACGTTGTCAATAAATTACTTGACGAAGGTAAAATTCCCAATAATGCACCGATTGCCAGACCTCCAACTGCTTTCCCAAGGTTTAAAAATTCTTTTTGAATCAATAATCGGATGCTTTCTCCAATTGCAACGGCCAACAACAAAAAGCTAAGGTAATACGTCATTTGCAAGTGATTTGCTGTGACATTCAGCGCGAAGAAAAAGGCAAAAACGATACTTCCGAGCAACCATTTCCCTCTAAAAGCTAGAATCAATCCACCCAAAGCTGGCGCCATGTATGCAATGGAATCTACTTTCGAAACATGACCACCGGCCAAATAGAGAATGTTAA
>RFNX01000569.1 GCA_009926905.1 Flavobacteriales bacterium | reverse complement strand
AACATATCCTAAAGATTTCAACGTAAACAATACCATTACTGATTTCGAAGAATTTCAAGTGCCATTCAAAGGTAAAGTGGTTGATTTCAGAAAAGAAAACATCGCCTATTACCGTCGTATCATAACAGCTTACGAAGGACATACATTGGTGGAGAAAAAAGACGGAATTTACATTGACGGAAAGAAAACCAACACTTATAAAATTCAAATGAATTACTATTGGTTGATGGGAGATAACCGCTACAATTCTGCGGATTCACGTATCTGGGGATTCGTTCCTGAAGACCACGTTGTTGGACGCGCTTCATTGGTTTGGTTCTCAAAAAGTGCCTACATGGGTGTTCGTTGGGAAAGAATATTCAAGTTCATTAATTAATGAGCGTTTTTCCAATAGCTTATTTTCCTTCCATAAATTACTTGAATCTATGGATAAAACAAGAGGCAATTACATTGGAAATTCATGAAAATTTCCCGAAACAAACGATTCGAAATCGCTGTGAAATTCTGAGTGGAAATGGAATTTTGCGATTGAGTATACCTGTTGAACACGCTAGCGGTCAGAAAATACAAACGAAAGACATTAAAATCGTTCAAACTGGTTCTTGGAAAACAGATCATTGGCGCGCGATTGAAAGTGCTTATGCTTCTGCCCCATTCTTCGAAGATTACGCAGAAGAAATAAAAAAAATCATCTTTGAAAGCACTGGTTTTTTAATAGATACAACGAATCATTGCTTGGATTTTGTAGCTGAAATTTTAGATCAAAAAATGGATTATGCTGTAACATCGGAATACAAACATACAACTAGCAATGATTTCAGAAATTTTGATTTTTTTCAAAAAGAAGATTGGAAACTCCCTGAATACCAACAAGTTTTTTCTTATAACAAACCGTTCACTCCAAATCTTTCGATTATTGATTTGATTTTTAATGAAGGTCCGTTTATTCGAAAATGGATTTTGGAAAATAATCCTGTAAATTCTACAACGAGCAACCATACAATTGCTTGATTAAATTCGCATTCAAATAACTTGTATCTTCTGTAACTTCATTTAAAATCCAATCCGGTTTTTCGAACAATTCATCTTCCGAAGATAATTCGATTTCAGCCACGACTATACCTTTTAATTTCCCTTCAAAAACATCCACTTCCCACGTGTGGTTTCCAAAAGGAACTAAAAATCGCATTTTAGAAAGTACTTTCAATTCCATTTTTTCAAACATTTCTAATGCATCAGAAACAGGAATTTCATATTCAAACTCATCGCGATTCAAGGCATTCTTTCCTGATTTGATGGTCAAAAACGCTTTATCACCTTTCGTTCGAACGCGAACAGAACGATTTATTTCATTTTGAATATAAGCTTGCTTGATGGCTTTGCTTGGAAATTCCTTTATCCAATCTAAACGTGCAGCATCGACCAAAAATTTGCGTTCTATTTCTTTCATAAAACAAAAATAGCTCCTGAAAAACGATTCAGAAGCTATTCTTATAGATATTTTGAAATTATTAGTCTTTCCCTAACATTCCTTTTTTCAACGTTTCATCAGCAGGTTTTGAACCTAACCAAATTGAAAATAAAGCTTTTTTAAATTCCAAATTTCCAACAGTTCCTTTTACGTCGCCGTTTTTAGTAACAACAATCCCTTTGCTTGGAATGTATTCTAACAAAATTTTGTCGCCACTTTTGATTTCTTGACTGAAGAAACTAATCAATTTCTTTATTTGCTCATCTGTTGCTTTACCAGAAGTTGCTCTTTCAAATCCTTCTTTTACAGATTCAATAAAGCGTTCTCTCGTTACGCTATTTGAAACAATTTTAATATGAATTGCTTGATAATCGTCAGCATAGATGATTTTTCCAGATTCAGAAGATTTGTTCTCCAAATACAAAGAACCAACGTATAAATCGATCCAATATTTTTCTCTCAAACCACCTCCATTAAGAACTAATGTCTTACCATTTACAATTGTAGTCGATGGAACTTTCAACCCAGCAATCAATTTCGTTTGAGCAAAAGTTCCAAAAGAAATCGCACACACAAAAATTATTAATAAATTTTTTATAGTCATAACATAAATTTTAAATATGAATTGTAAATATAACAAAAAGTCAACTCTAAAAGAAATAGAGAACAACTTATTATCAGACACTGAAAACTTTTTCAACTAAGTTTAAAAGAAACTTTTAATAACTTATTTTAATCAATTACATGTCAATCCTTTAATACATTAATTTTACAATTCAAAATTTTAGAAAAATGAGTGTTATTGAAAAAGTAAAATGTTTGATAATTGGTTCTGGTCCTGCAGGATATACTGCCGCAATTTATGCTGCTAGAGCAGACATGCATCCCGTTATGTATCAAGGAATGCAACCTGGTGGACAATTAACGACGACCAATGAAGTTGAAAATTTTCCTGGTTATCCAACTGGAGTAACTGGTCCTGAAATGATGATGCAATTAGAGGAACAAGCAAAACGATTTGAAACCGATGTTCGCACAGGATTTATAGAAAAAGTTGATTTTTCAGGTGAAATTCATAAATGTTGGGCAGATGACGGCAAAGAAATTCACGCTGAAACAGTAATCATTTCAACTGGAGCTTCTGCAAAATATTTAGGTTTAGAAAGCGAACAAAAATACTTGACTTTAGGTGGAGGTGTTTCGGCTTGTGCCGTTTGTGACGGATTCTTTTACCGTGGTCACGAAGTTGTGATTGTAGGTGCGGGAGATTCAGCTTGCGAAGAAGCACATTACTTATCTAAAC
>RFNX01000607.1 GCA_009926905.1 Flavobacteriales bacterium | reverse complement strand
TAAGCTACGGCGACGGAAGTTTGTTGTGGAAGTTGTGAGTAGAGAGTAACAATGCCTTCGAGAGCCTCAGTCATTGTTGCTCGATAATTTGGTTTGAAACTATTATTTATTTTAAATACCAACATCAATTATTAAAAAGGAAGTTTTTATCCCAAGTTGAAAAGATAAATCACTTTTAATTTTTAACTTTTAATTCTAAACTTTCCGTTATCCGTTTTCAACTTTCAACTCCTTTACCTTTTTCCCACTAAAAAAAATCCTACATTTGCATCCATAAAAAATTTCTATGTTAAAAATAAAAGTTGCAAACCCAGTAGTAGAATTAGATGGCGATGAAATGACGCGCATCATCTGGAAATTCATCAAAGACAAATTGATTTTACCATACCTTGATTTGGATATCAAATATTACGATTTAGGTATCGAAAAACGCGATGAAACCAACGACCAAATTACAGTTGACGCTGCAGAAGCAATCAAACAATACAAAGTAGGAATCAAGTGTGCAACGATTACGCCAGACGAACAACGTGTTGTAGAATTCAACTTGAAATCGATGTGGAAATCTCCAAACGGAACGATTCGTAACATTTTGGACGGAACTGTTTTCCGTGAGCCAATCGTTATGCAAAACGTACCGCGTTTGGTAACAAATTGGACTGCTCCAATCATCGTTGGACGTCACGCTTTTGGAGATCAATACCGCGCTACGGATGCAGTTTTCAAAGGAAAAGGGAAATTAACAATGACATTCACGCCTGAAGATGGTGGCGAAACGCAAACATTCGACGTTTACAATTTCAAAGGTGACGGAGTAGGAATGGCAATGTACAATACTGACGAATCGATTCGTGGTTTTGCACACAGCTGTTTCAATATGGCACTTTCTAAAAAATGGCCTTTGTATTTATCTACAAAAAACACCATTTTGAAAAAATACGATGGTCGATTCAAAGATATTTTCGAGGAAATTTACCAAGCAGATTATAAAGCAAAATATGAAGCAGCTGGAATCGTTTATGAACATCGTTTAATAGACGACATGGTTGCGTCCGCATTGAAATGGCACGGAAATTTCGTGTGGGCTTGTAAAAACTACGACGGTGACGTTCAGTCAGATACATTAGCACAAGGGTTTGGTTCTTTAGGATTGATGACTTCTGTTTTGATCACTCCTGATGGACAAATCATGGAATCTGAAGCTGCTCACGGAACAGTAACACGACATTATAGAGATCACCAAGCTGGAAAGAAAACTTCTACCAACCCAATCGCTTCTATTTTCGCATGGACAAGAGGTTTGGCGTTCAGAGGGAAATTAGACAACAACCAAGAATTGATTGATTTTTGTAACACATTAGAGAAAGTTTGTATCGAAGTTGTTGAATCTGGCGTTATGACTAAAGACTTAGCGGTTTGTATTCACGGGAACAAAGTGAACCACGGCGAACACTATGTTTATACCGAAGAATTTTTAGATGCACTCGACAATGGTTTGAAAGCAAAAATGAAATAACTTTAAGGGCTCAATTAGAGCCCTTTTTTATGCGACTAACTTTTTTATTCTTGTTCGTTTCTGCTTCAACGCTTTTTGCTCAAGCTTTCCCTGAAGGCTGGTTGGGAAAATACGAAGGCACCATGGAAATTATCAACGGAGAAAACAAGCAAACAGTTACGTTAGATTTCGAAATGAAAGAATTGGTAAAAGATTCCTCTTGGACTTATTGATGGTGTATCACCAAGCTGGAACTGCTGATGTGGTAAAAGATTATGTCATCAAGCGCACTGGAACAAATTGGACTTTTGAACTCGACGAAAAAGACGGAATTGTAATCGATATGCGCCTTATGGGAAATGTGTTTTACGACTTCTTCGAAACAGCTGGAATGTTTTTTACTTCACGCCTTTCGAAAGAAAAAAACGATTTATTTTTTGAATTAATGGGCGGAATGAAAAGCGATTATCGTTTAACTACAACTGGTTCAAGTGAAGTGACAAACGTTTATTCTTATCCGCCAGCTTTCGTACAGCGTGTTCAACTTAAAAAACTTAAAAAATGAAATTTGCTTTTTACCTCCTACTTGGTTTGATGGTTTTGGCTTCTTGTAAAGCAATCGAACCCCTTGCTCCTGTTCAAAGTGTGTTGGAAAAACCGACTGAAAATCCCATTGTTTCTTCTATTTCTATACCAATAGAATTCGATTTAAAAAAGCAATTGAAACAAGTTGAGTCCTCGCTTCCAAAAACATTTGAAGGAAAACAAGAAGAATGTGAAGGAATTAGTTTTTCTTACAAATTTGTGCGCGAACCGCTTGATTTTACGTTCAAAACTGATGAATTGTATTACCAAGTGGATGGAAAATTTGAATTGAAATTGAACTATTGTCCAAAATGTCATGAGTTGTGGGACAACAAGGGTTCCTGTACAGTTCCCCGTGTTTATGCGAGTTGCGGTGTAGGCGAACCGATGCGACGCGTACAAGTTGGTTATGCTACAAAAGTGGATGTCGCAAACAATTACAAAATAAACGCAACGACTGATTTAAAGAAATTTGAAATTTTAGATCCGTGCCAAATCACTGTTTTTAAATACGATGCTACAACAGAAGTTAAAAAACAAGTGAAAGACCAATTGAAAAAATTGGAAGATGAAATCGACAAACAAATCGAAGATATTGACTTAAAATCCATTTTGAAAGACACATGGAAACAGATGCAAGAACCAATTTCGTTGAGCTCTTACGGGTTTATGTATTTGCATCCAAAAAGCATTTCTTTTAGCCAACCGAGATTCAGTAATAACAAAGTATTGATTGACTTGAACTTGACTGTGGCGCCTATCGTATCTACCGAAAAACAAGATATAAAAATCACCAACTTACCACAGTTAGAAGATTACAAAAAGAAAAAAGGATTTGATTTATCGATTGATATCAAAGCTTCTTACGATTCGCTTTCGTCGATTTTAAACCAACAAATGAAAGGAAAAGTGTTGGATTTGAAAGGAAAGAAAATCACGGTGACACAGCTTGGAATTGATGGGACGCAAGACAATAAAATGCTGTTTAAAATGTCGTTCGAAGGTGCTAAAAAAGGGACTTTGTATTTAACCGGTGTTCCACAAATCGACACGGTGAAACAA
>RFNX01000354.1 GCA_009926905.1 Flavobacteriales bacterium | reverse complement strand
TGGGGTCTGAATTAAATCCATCAAAAATCACTTCTTTTTTAACTGGATTTACAGTAAATATTTGATTATTTTTTAAATGCTTGTTGCGAATAACTGCACGCAACTCTCCTTTCCAACCCACATTTGACCACATCGCATTCATCGTATTGAGTTCAACTATATGACGATTTTTGGGAATAATTAATCGCAAAGGTTTTCCTGAGGTCCCTCCTGTTGTACCTTCAACAGTATGCTTTTTGTTATAATTAGGCAAAACAAACAAATCCCAGTTATTCATTATTTTTTCTTTATCAATAATCGGGATGATCGTTTTAAACTCTTGAATATTTTTTACTGATTGGATTCCTTTTTTTTGATAGAAAGGTATGTTTGTAACCGATTTATTAACAGAGTCTATCAAGTCTTTTGTGTTATCGTAATCGTAAAAATTTGCTTTGAAAAACATTCGGTATTTGATAAAAGACAAGCCCAAATAAAAAGGGTAAACCCAATTAATTCTGGCTAAGAAAATTAAAATCCTATTTTTCACACTCACTGATTAATTAACTCTGTGAACAAACTTGTTAACTTTTGTTTTGCAAAACTAACATCATAATCTTTGATTCTTTCAGAGTCTTCGCACATTTCAATCACTTTGGTTTTATTTGAAAGTATCGATTCCATTCTTTCTGCAAGAGCTAATGGATTTTCACTTTCAAAGCAAAGATAATTATTATGTTTTTCAAGAATGTTTTTATTCGGCTGAATATCCGATGCTAAAATGGCCATTTTTGCTGCAATTGCTTCTTTAATTACAACTGGTGAATTTTCAAAATGACTAGGAAAAACTAGGCAGAACGATTGTTTAAACAGCTCAAATTTTTCATTTCCAAAAACAGCACCCTTAAACTCCAAATAATCAACTAATTGAAACTTAGTTATCATGGACTTTATCTCTTTCTCAATTAGATCTGAAGGAGCTAAACCAATTACCTTTACCGTGCATTTGATTTCTTTCTGTTTAAGAATGTTAACAGCTTCAATTAAATCAAAAAAGCCTTTCTCTTTACTAAGTCTGCCAACAAAAAGGAAGGTATTATTCTTCTGAGAAATTTGATTTTGAAAATCTGAGTATCGCACAAAATTTTCAAGAACTGTACACTTTTCGGGTTTAAAATATTTCGAAAAAAAAGCACAATGAAAATCTGAAAGAAGAATAATTTTACTCGCATACTTATTAAAATACTTTGCGACTATTTTCAATCTCCAAGGTACAAGTGCAAACTCTCCTTTCGTCTTGGAGTGAAAATGGATGATAATTGGGATCCTATATTTACTCAAGGTTCTTAAAAAAACAATATCTCGGATAATAGACAAACCTGATGTGACAAAAATATTTATAACTTTCGGCTGTTCCTTCTCTATAAAATGTGCCAATTTTGAACTTAGTAAAATGTTTCTTTTCAAGCTTTTAAGTTTGAAGCCAGCATACAGGTTTTCCCGATTTTGCTCTGCAGAAGTATTGAAACTCACTATTTGAAAATTATCAAATTCAATTTTTTGAATGCTTTCATTTATGACCGCAACACCCCCAAGTGGAGGTGGCAATGGACCGATAAAAGCTATTTTGTTGTTCATAAACGATTGCCTGTTAGTAAACCTGAAATGAATCGAAATTTAGATAAAAAATACCCAATTAATAGCGAAATACTTAAAGAAAAAAAGAAACTCAAAAAGTAACCAGTTAAATGATTCCAATGCAACGCTTTATTTAATATTTGGATAATAGGAAAATGAAGGGCAAACACATAAAAGGACAAGTTTTGTATTTTTTCTGAAATATTGATTTTAAGCGAATTATTGTTTAGAAAAAGTGAAACAAAAAGAAGTGCCATTGAAAAAATGCAGATTCTATGAAGCAAAAACTCATATTTTAAGACTAACAAATGGTTCAATAAGTTTAAAAAAGAAATAATCATGATTAAAATAATTTTCCATTTTTTCTCTTTGTTAAAGGAATTTATAGGCAATATTTTTAAAGCACCAAGACTAAAAAACAAGATTCCCTCCGAGCTCAAAAAGCTAAATGGTACAGTGTATTCATACAAAAAAAGACCTGCATAAAGAACGAGTAAACAAACTCGCAACTCTTTTTTTAGGATTAAATACAGAAATGAGAAAAGTTGCAAAATAATTAGGTCGCGAATGAACCAAAATGGATTTATTGCCGGAGAAATGAATATCTGTTTACTTAATTGAATAAAATTCTCAATAAAATTGATGTCATTTGAAAATTTAATGGAAGAATTTGGAGTAAAGAGTAAAAGCAATCCATAACCTAAATTCCAAATCAAATAAGGGACAAGTAATGTTTTAATTCTTCTACCAACTTTAAGTTTCCAATCCTTCAAACTATCCAAATTTGTAAAGAATAAATATCCAGAAATAAAAAAATAAACAGGAACCGCTACTCTTGAAATCACTTGTGAAATGTAGTCTTGAGTTATACTATTTATCGAAAAAACGCTTTTATCAAA
>RFNX01000473.1 GCA_009926905.1 Flavobacteriales bacterium | reverse complement strand
AATGAACGAATCACATATTGACGTTTACATAGGAAGATTAAAAGAAAGGCTAAAGAAAAAAACAGGTGTTCACAATATGGATGTCTTTTTTGAAAAATTTAAAACTGCAGTCTAAAAATCAATATGGCGTTCCTTTTTTTCAGGGAAAATATCTGCAATTGTCACTAAAATTCCAGTTTCTTCAACATTACCAAAATCAGGATTTACAGCAGTACCAAACGTTTTCATATTTGGCGACAAATTCATATAAATATTTACCAATGGTGGAATAAATTCTCCCTTATCGCGAACATGTCCGTTTAGAACTTTAAATCCATCTTTGAAATCCAAATCTTTTAATTGATTCTCCACATATTCACGATTGTAATTTTGAATCAAAGGATGAAATGGCTTCATTAATTGCTCTGTATCAGGAAAATAATGATGCATAAAATGTAACAAGAAATCGCGGCAATCAGTATTGTAATTCGGATACATTGTTACTTTTCCAAAAAAGAATTTCTTTTCAGGATTGAATTTCACAAGCGCTCCCAAACCGTCCCAAATATTATCCAAAGCAAACAAACCTTTTCTTGGATTCACACTTGGTTGAAAATTCGGCTGCACCCAACTTCTTCCCAACTCAATTGTATGAGGTAAAAATTCGTTTACAAATCGCTCAGTAAAGTCAAAATAATGAGTCGTTGATAAATGAATTACACCTTGTTCATCAATTGCTTCATTGCAAAGAATGAATCGATAGCCACCAATAATTTCTTCATCCTCAGGTGACCAAACGATGAGTTGTTTGTAACAATATTCTCCCCTATCGTATTCATCTAAATCTATCTCCTCCCCTGTTCCACCGCCTGATGCACGAAAAGTTACTTCACGCAAACGACCAATTTCCAAAAGTGTGTTCGGTGCATTATTGCTATCAATGATATAAATTTCATTTCCACCTTTGCGTGTTAAACGAACTAAACCAGAAGCTTCTAATTCTCTTTTTATCAACTCTTTAGAAATCGGCGCTATGATTGGTTTCATACTTTATACTTTAGTTCGTGAACAGTTTTTCTCAACGATTCTGCTGCGTCTTGATCACTCATTGATTTGTCAAACGACGAGCCTTTTATTGGCGTTCCAACCGTAAATGTAATAGTTCTATTGTATTGTTTGAATAGTTCATTTGCTAAATAAAGCATTTCAATATTTGCCTTTATGCCAACAGTACTTCTTATTCTGGAAAGGCGATAAAAGAAATTAGATAATTCTCCTTCAATATGAATGGGAACAATGGTTCTATCTAGACTTCTTCCATACAACATAAACGTTTTTTTCCATGTAAGATCTTGAACAACACCGTTCAGTTTTCGACTCACTAAACCTGCTGGAAAAATACAAATTGCATGTTCGGATTCAAAAGTTCTTTGAATTTGATTGCGAACGCTGTCATCATTTTTACCATGTTTATTAACGCCAATAAAAAGTCCACTAATATTTTTTAAATTCATTAATAAATCGTTGACAATGAATCGCAAATCTCTTCGATAATCAGCTAATCCAGCAACCAAAGCAACGGCATCCATTCCACCAAGAGGGTGATTCATTGCTATAATAATCGGTCCTTCTTGTGGAATTAATTCTTTGTTCTTGATGACTATTTTAATATTGAAATAATCAATTGCTGCTTTACAAAAATCTTGGTCGTACTTGTCTTTATTGACTTCCAAAAATTCGTTTATATCGTCTTCATGCAAGATTCTTTTCAAGTAACGAATCACAAACGATGGCAAATAGCGCAATAATTTTGGGTTTTTGCTTGCAATTAAACCCTTAATGTCTATAAATTTCTTTTCACTCACGATTTCGAAATTAGAATATATTCCGAAAATAAGCAACGAAAAACTCACAAATTATCCACAAATTGAATGTTAGTAGTTAAAAGATATTTTCAAACCATCATAAGCTGGAAAAACATTTGATGGCAATAATTTCTTAATTTCTTCATTTGTTCCAAACAAATGAGAAATATGAGTCAAATAAGCAACTTCAGGTTTCATTTCATGAATGAACTCCAAAGCTTCTTCCAAATTAAAATGCGACAAATGTTCAGATTGATGCAAAGCATTTACAACCAATGTTTTAGTTCCTCTTACTTTTTTTCTTTCAACCTCTGAAATCGTTTTTGCATCCGTTATATAAGTAAAATCTCCAAAACGATAACCCAAAACTGGTAATTTATAATGCATCACTTCAATGGGTGTGAGTATTAAATCTTTTTCTAAAATAAAGTTCTCTAAAGTAATGGTATTCAGGTTGATTTTTGGAATACCTGGATAGCGTTTATCGGAAAAAATGTAGTGAAATTCTCTCCTTAAAGCTATTTCAACTTGTGAAGTGCAAAACACCTCCATTGGTCGTTCTTCACGGTAATTGAAAGCGCGAACATCATCCAATCCAGCTACATGATCTTTGTGTTCATGAGTAAAAATAATTCCACGAAGTGTTTTTACTTTTTCTCTCAACATTTGTGTACGAAAATCAGGTCCTGAATCAATCACGTAATTTTCTTCCTGAACACTAATCATTATAGAAGAACGCGTTCGATTATCTTTTAAATCCGTCGACTGACAAACATGGCATTCACAAGCAATCACTGGCACTCCTTGAGAAGTTCCCGAACCTAAAATTGTAACCATTCCATCCATTGAGACGAAGATAAGGATTGTTTTTAATCGACAAAAATTAAAGCGTCACAATTCGATGAGTTGTGCCTTTTCTTAAAAATAAATTAACAATAGTATTTATG
>RFNX01000441.1 GCA_009926905.1 Flavobacteriales bacterium | reverse complement strand
TTTAATGCACTTCAAAAAGCTTTTCCTTCAACAATAAAAGTTCAGAAATACGGAGAAACGTACGAAAAACGCGATTTGATAATGGCTTACATTGGAACGGAAGAAAATCTTAAAAATATAGAAACCATTCAAAAAGCACATTTACAAAACGACGCTTCTGAAAAAATAGCAATTGTTTGGTTGAGTTATAATGTTCACGGGAATGAAAGTTCGGGAACAGAAGCTGCGATGCAAACCGCTTATTTGTTATTGACAAGTAAAAAAGATTATTTGAAAAATACGATTGTTATAATGGATCCATGTTTGAATCCAGATGGAAGAGATCGCTACGTGAATTTTTATTACCAATATGGAAATCAACCTTATGACAGTCATAAATTCAGCGCTGAACACAACGAAACGTGGCCAGGTGGACGACCAAATCATTATTTATTTGACTTAAACCGCGATTGGGCTTGGATGACACAAGTGGAGTCGCAACAACGAGTGAAACAGTACAACCAATGGCTACCTCACGTTCATGTAGATTTTCACGAGCAAGGTATCAATGAACCATATTATTTTCCACCAGCTGCTGAGCCTTATCACGAAGTAATTACAAATTGGCAACGCGATTTTCAGAAGGAAATAGGTAAAAATCACGCTTCTTATTTCGATAAAAGTGGTTGGTTGTATTTTTCAAAAGAAATTTTCGATTTGCTTTATCCTAGTTACGGCGATACCTATCCCACTTATAACGGTTCAATTGGAATGACGTATGAGCAGGGTGGAAGTGGTCGCGCAGGATTGTCTGTTATCACGCAAGTTGGTGATACCTTGACCTTGAATGATCGCGTTTCTCACCACGTTACAACTGGACTTTCAACCGTAGAGATGAGTGCTTTAAAAGCTGAAAAGTTAATCAAAGAATACCAAGATTTCTGTAAAAAGAAAAATTACAAGTATAAAACGTATGTGCTTTCTGGAGAAGCAAATAAACTATCTCCTTTGTTGGAATTACTGGATAAAAATGAAATTCAATACGAAGCTGCGAACGAAGCTTTAATAGTTAAAGGTTTTCAGTTTAAAACAGGGAAAGTTGAGTCGTACAAAACAATTACTGGTGATATTTTAGTTTCGACCGACCAATTGAAAGGAACCTTGGTAAATGTCCTATTTGAACCGAACACAAAACTTTCTGACTCTTTGACTTATGACATTACAGCTTGGTCACTTCCCTATGCGTATGGAATTAATGCTATTGCTTCGGAGGCAAAATTGAGTGGGAAAAAATATGAAAAAGCGAAAGTAGATACTTTTTATTCAGTTTCAACTTATGGTTATTTATGTGCTTGGAATTCGATGAAATCTGCAAAATTCTTAGCTGCACTTCAAAAAGTGAATGTTAAAGTTTATTTCAGTGAAAAATCGTTTTCGACAGAAGGAAAAAATTATGCGCCTGGAACTTTAATTCTACTTCGAGGAGAAAATAAAAACGTTGATTTTTTGGATGTTGTCAATCGAATTGCTCAAAAATGTGGTGTTGAATTGACACCTGTAAAATCAGGATTTGTTGATAGTGGAAGTGATTTTGGTGCTTACAGCATGAAAAATATTCCAAAACAATCCATTGGAATTTTAGCTGGAAAATCTACTTCATCATTGAGTTCAGGTGAAATTTGGCATTTTTTCGAACAGCAATTGAATTATCCAGCTCACCTAATTTTTGAAGAAGATTTGAGTGCCGCTTTGTCTTCATTAACAACTTTGTTTATTCCTGAGGGTTATTACGATTTAGCCAACAACGAAGAATTAAAAGCTTGGATTAACAATGGTGGAAAATTGATTGTGATGGGTGGAGCTGCCTCCAGTTTTGTAGATAATGAAGCATTTGGTTTGAGTTATAAAGTCAAAGATTCCGCTGTAACTCCAAGTTCTGTTGCTTTCGGAAATATAGAACGTTCGCAAATTAGCAATGTAATTACTGGAGCAATCTATCCATGTACCCTAGACGCAACTCATCCTTTAGCATTTGGTTATTCAGATTATTTTTCTTTGAGAATGACGTCTGATGCTTATAAATTAAATCAAGGAGAAGTATTTACAATCAAAAAAGAAGCGTCGCCAGTGAATGGTTTTGTGGGTTCAAACGTGAAGAAAAAACAATCTGAGGCGATGGTTGCTGGTGTTCATTCTATGGGTAAAGGTTCAGTAGTTTATTTGGTTGACAATCCATTATTTAGAGCCTTCTGGGAGAATGGAAAATTGATGGTTGTGAACGCGCTATTCTTTGTGAATTTGTAGAAACAATAGATTATTCAATCACCTCTATCTCATTTTTCCAGCATCTTTAAGTCCTTTTTCCCACGTTTTTGTTTTCAAAATTGCTGGTAAAACTTCCTCTGGTTCGTTTACAATTTGCCAAATATCTTGATGATCATCAGCCATGAATTGTTCGCGAATCGTATGCTCCATTAACAATCGAAATGGTTCGTAATATCCGCGCGTATTGAGAATGATG
>RFNX01000178.1 GCA_009926905.1 Flavobacteriales bacterium | reverse complement strand
TAATTTCCCAATTATCATTTAGAAAAACATAGTCCTTGTAAGTGTCAATTCCCAACCAAAAATCGTTGTGGTAATATCCACCAAACTTCACTTTTTTGACTATCAAATTTGGTAAAAATTCACTTTCAAACTCTAAATTAGCTTCACCTAGTGAGAAAACACTCTTTTCTAAAATAAAATATCCTGCGTTAATTAAATCTTCCAAAATAGGTTTTTCTTCTAATCCAATTACTTGTCCATTCTCGTTTATAAAAACCCTGCCATATGGCATCTTAGCTTTGGTTAAAGTCATTGTTATTTGAAATGCAAAATTTCCGTGAAATGACAATAATTTTTTAAAATCAATATTAGATATTATATCAGCATAAGTTAAGAAAAAAAAATCTTCAGGAATATAGCTTAAAACCTGATTTATTCTGTTTGTAGCAGTAGAATCTTCACCTGTGTCTATCATTTTCATAGAAATTCCATTCCATGATAAATTTCTATAGTTCTTTGAATTTTCTATTGAACTTTTAATTTGAATAAGATCAGAACCTAAACATAAAATAAACTGATTAAAAATTTCTTGAGAAGAATAGTAGTTTAAAATATGATGTATAAGTGCAGTTCCGTGCACAGGTAAAATCACTTTATTAGTGTCTGGAAGCTCTCTTCTCATCCTCATACTTTTTCCACCACATAGAACAACGCATGTAAACATAAGTTTTTGTTATTTCAAAATAAAAAGATTATTAAATTAATTAAGACGAATCAAAACCCTAAATTTAAACATACTGTTTAAATTACTTAATCTTGTTTAGAACAATTCTTATTAAATTTACTAAAAATAATCTATGAAAGCTTTTTTTAAGAATAAAAAAATTCTTATAACTGGACATACAGGTTTTAAAGGCTCATGGTTAAGTACTTGGCTACTAATGCTAGAAGCTGATGTTCATGGTTTTTCAAAAAATGTTTCTTCTTCAAATTCTATGTATAATAAAGTAGGACTTGAAAACGAAATTAACTCCAATTTTGGTGATATATTAGATCTAAATGCACTTACTCAAGTCGTAAATTTAGTAAAACCAGATATTATTTTTCACCTTGCTGCACAACCAATCGTTAGTATTGGTTACGCAGACCCAGTTTCCACATTTAATACAAATATTATTGGTACAGTTAATATTTTAGAGGCACTTCGAAAATTGGATAATTCATGTGTTTTGGTTAATATTACGAGTGATAAATGTTACAGTAATAAAGAATGGGTTTGGGGATATAGAGAAAATGATGACCTTGGAGGTGCAGATCCATATAGCGCTTCAAAATCAGGAGCAGAAATAATATTTAATTCATACTTTCGTTCCTATTTTAGTTTAAACGATAGTAAAAAAGTAGCTTCTGCACGTGCAGGAAATGTAATTGGAGGAGGTGATTGGGGGATAAATCGATTAATTCCTGACTGTATAAGGTCATGGGATACTAAAAACGAAATCAAAATAAAAAACCCTCTTTCTGTTAGACCATGGCAACATGTTTTAGATGCCATTTACGGTTATCTACTTCTTGCTCAAAACTTAAGTATTGAAAAAGCGAATAATGGTGAAGCGTTTAATTTTGGCCAAACGGCATCAGAATCTGTTAATGTTAACTGTCTCGTTGATTTGCTCGCAAAAGAATATCATAAAAGAGGATCAGAAGCACAATATATTATAGAAAACGAACAGAACTTTGTTGAATTTCAAAGGTTAAATTTAAATTGCGACAAGGCATACTCGCAGTTAGGTTGGAGACCAAGGATCGATATTAACAAAGCTATTTACTTAACGGCTGAATGGTACATTCAAAATAAACAAGATAACACCAAATTATTAACCTTAACACAAAAACAAATTTTAGATTTTCAAAATCAAATTTCTAATTAATTACATGAATAAACTAACAATATATTTAGCTGATTTAAGACATAATTATTTAGGTTATGTTTCGTCTGATGCTATGCCGTTGGGAATTGGTTATATGAAATCTGTAATGAAAAATAGATTTCCTGATTTTGACATTCAACTTTTTGCATACCCGAATGACTTAGAGTCACAAATGAAAAAAATACCCCCTGATATTCTAATGCTTACAAATTACATTTGGAATGAAAAGATATCGCTTCATTTTGCTAGATATTTAAAAAAACATCATCCAAAATCACTGGTTATTATGGGGGGGCCAAATATTCCTGTCGAAAATAGTCGCAGAATTGAGTATTTAAAAAAAAATGACTTTATTGATTTATACGCATTAGGAGAAGGAGATTTTTATGCAACTGAAATTGTTCAATTGTATGTTGATTCTAATTTTGACATTAAACAATTGTTAGCAAATCACATTCATTCTTCCATTTATAAATGTAAAAGTGAAGTAGTTGTTTCTGAGGTAATTCCAAGATCAAAAAATTTAGATGAAATACCCTCACCTTGGTTAAATGGTATCATGGATCAATTTTTTGATGGTATGTTAGTTC
>RFNX01000385.1 GCA_009926905.1 Flavobacteriales bacterium | reverse complement strand
CTACCCAAGGCATAAAAAAGGCAATCAAAAGAATGATTGAAAGTACTGTTGTTCTTTTCATCTGAAAATGAGGTTTAAGGTTAATTATTAATTTTCTTTTGCAAGAATAAGCACTCACTTCGCCAAAAGGTGACGTACGAAGCTTAAAATACTGCTCAATCTTTCTATTTGTTTTAAGCGAAATTAAACCCTCAAAACCACAATTAATGGCGGAAAGAGAAGTTTACTTTGCTGAAATAAAATGGAAAAAATACTAAAAACAGAATTGCGATTAATAACAATGGTAATGTCTTGCGAAATTTATGCATTAGATTATTGGTGTAATGTAGGAATGGGAATTTATTCTTTAAACCAAAACGTTTCGATTTTAGAGGAAAAAAAAACAGTTCAATTATGGGGAAAAGTCAAGTCTGTAGTTTTAGAGGATGATATAACAAGGAAGGCGTACTTACTTTCTGAAATTGAAAAATGGGACTTTGAACCAGTAGAAAAGAAAGAACTAATTGATCTTTTTTTAACAACATGGGATGCTGGTATTGATATTATTGAAATAGCAAAAATTCGTAGGCATTTAATAAAGAAAACAGAACATAGAATAGCGCATAACTTGATTGCTGATTTCCAGAAAAGATTAGAAAGTGAAGATTTTTCATTGCTAGAAGCGTGTGATGAGTTTTATAAAAGTATACCTCTCTATGAGCAACCAATTATCAAGAGAACAACTTTAGACAATAACTGTATCATTTATTGGAATCCTGACAAGATTTTTGAAACGTTTTTGGAATTGGAACAAAGTTTAAGAGAACATCGATTGAGAAGCGATGCAAAATCTGTTTTGAAGTGTTACTTGAATAAAGAAATTGAGTTTAGTGACGAAAAGATAAAGGAAATGATTTCCAATTTGGGTTTAGGCTTAGTTGTTCTTTCAAAAATTTAGCAGTTCTTCGGCCTTCCACTTAATGCTCGTTTCATTAAATTAAAAATAGGCCAGAGGCATCCTATAAAATTATCAGCTTTTTAAAAATCATTTACCGATATCACAGATTTTATTAAATTAATTTTCCAGAAAATAGGTTGAATCAATCAATTTTAATGATTTATTTTTAATTATAATTTTGATTAAATAATAATCTTTTGTAATTTCAAGTAAGAAAAAGTAGTAACAAACAAGAAATTAAATAAGGATATATGGCTAAAAATCAAAAAATTGAAGTGAAAGGAAATGAGATTACACTTTTCTCATCGCAACATAGCGAGTATATTTCGCTAACAGACATGGCTCGTTATCGAGATGCTGACAGAACAAACTATATTATTCAAAACTGGATGAGAACTCGAAGTGCAATTGAATTTTGTGGATTATGGGAAAAACTGTACAATCCAAATTTTAAAGGCATCGAATTCGATGCGTTTAAAAATGAATCTGGTTCAAATGGTTTTACATTAACACCACAAAAATGGATTGAAACTACAAATGCTATTGGCATTATTTCCAAATCTGGTCGTTATGGCGGAAGCTTTGCTCACAAAGACATTGCGTTTGAATTTGCTTCTTGGATTAGTGCTGAGTTTAAATTTTATCTTATTCATGAATTTCAACGTCTGAAGGAATTAGAAGGTAAAAACCAAAAATTAGAATGGAACTTCTAACGTACCTTGGCAAAAGTCAATTACAAAATTCATACAGATGCCATCAAAGAAAACATGATTCCTCAAGCATTAGGAAAAATGCAAACTTCATTTGTTTATGCAACTGAAGCTGATGTGTTGAATATGGCACTTTTTGGAATGACAGCAAAGGAATGGAGGGAAAGCAATTCTAACGAATCTGGCAATATTCGCGATCAGGCAACGATTCAACAATTGGTGGTTTTGTCAAATTTAGAAAGTATCAACGCAATGCTCATTGATCAAAAACTTCCGCAAAGTCAACGTTTAATCCAATTGAATAAAATCGCAATCATTCAAATGAAATCGTTGATTACCAATCTTCACTTGGCGAATTTGGAGGAGGGGAAATAACAAAAAAGCCAACGATTTCTCATTGGCTTAGGGTCTATTTTTTTGAAGGAAATTAAATCAAACTTTTGATATCTGCGATGATGCGTTCTGCAAGTGCATCTGCAGCTTCAGCGCTTTTGCTTTCAGAATAAATACGGATGATTGGCTCGGTGTTACTTTTGCGCAAATGCACCCATTCTTTTCCGATGTAGATTTTAACGCCGTCCGTTGTGTCCACTTCTTCGTTGGCATATTTTGAAGCCATTTTTTCTAAAACAGAATCCACATTAATTTCAGGTGTCAATTCAATTTTGTTTTTTGAAATGACATATTTTGGATACGAATCTCTTAACTCAGTTAAGGTCTTTTTCTCGTGTGCCAAATGACTTAAAAACAAAGCAATTCCAACCAATGAATCGCGTCCGTAATGCAATTCAGGATAGATGATTCCACCGTTTCCTTCGCCACCAATCACAGCTCCTAATTCTTTCATTTTCACAACTACGTTCACTTCTCCAACTGCTGAAGCCGCGTACGTTTGACCTGCTTCTTCCGTTACATCGCGCAATGCTCTTGTAGAAGAAAGGTTCGAAACCGTTGCGCCAGGTGTGTGTTTTAAAACGTAATCTGCACAAGCAACCAATGTATATTCTTCTCCGAACATCGAACCGTCTTCACAAACCAATGCCAAACGGTCCACATCTGGATCTACTGTAATTCCAACTTGCGCTCCAATTTCTTTGATTTTTGCTGATAAATCTGTTAAATGTTCAGGAAGTGGTTCTGGATTGTGAGGAAAATGACCTGTTGGTTCGCAGTACATTTCTGTGATTTGCGTCACGCCCAATTGTTTCAATAAAGCAGGTACAAAAACACCACCTGTAGAATTTACAGCATCCACCACCACATTGAAATTAGCTGCTTCGATTGCTTTTTTGTCCACCAATGGCAATGCTAAAATCGCATCAATGTGCTTTTGCATATAGCTTTCGTCATTGGTAACTATACCTAAATCGTCAACTTCAGCAAATTCATAACTTTCTTCTGCTGCAATTGCTAAAATAGTTTCGCCGTCTTTTCCTGAAATGAATTCACCTTTTTCGTTCAACAGTTTCAACGCGTTCCATTGTTTTGGATTGTGACTAGCGGTAAGAATGATTCCTCCTTGTGCATTTTCTAGTGGAACAGCGACTTCAACTGTAGGTGTAGTCGAAAGGTTCAAGTTTACAACGTCAATACCTAATCCAACCAAGGTAGATACAACCAAATCAGAAATCATTTGTCCTGAAATACGAGCATCTCTTCCGATAACAACTTTCAATCGTTGTCCTACATTTCGTGCTTTCAACCACGTTCCGTAAGCTGCTGCGAATTTTACTGCGTCAATTGGCGTAAGTGCTTGGTCGACTTTTCCTCCGATTGTACCTCGGATTCCTGAAATTGATTTAATTAAAGTCATGATTATTTTTTTGTAAGTAGTTCTTTTTTGTTGGCAATCATCTTCATGCACGCAATTGCTGCTTCAGTTCCTTTGTTGCCGTGTTTTCCACCCGATCGATCGATGGATTGTTGAATGTGATTATCTGTAAGTAAGCAGAACGCTACTGGTTTGTTGTATTTCAACATCACGTCCATAATTCCTTGTGTTGTTCCAGCACAAACAAAATCAAAATGTTTGGTTTCTCCTTGAATCACAACTCCAATTGCAATGACACCGTCAACGATTCCTTGCTCACAAAAATACTGCGAACCCAAAGGAAGTTCGAAAGCTCCTGTCACAAATTGTACGTGGATGTTTTCTTCTTTCACTCCATTTTCTAAAAGCGCTTCTTGTGCACCTTTAAGTAGATTGAAAGTGATTTGTTCGTTCCATTCAGAAACAACAATGCCGACTTTAAAATCGGCACCATTAGGAACAAGTTCCTTATTATATTCTGAAAGATTTTTTAAGGCTGTCGCCATCTTATTTTACTTTATTACTGCTTGAGCGAGAGATGTATTTTTCAATCGTTTTTTGTGAAGCGTACGCTGGATAATCATCTTGAATTCTTGTGTAGAAAGTTGTTGCGTCTTCGAATTTTTTCAATTTGTCAGCTACCAAACCAGCTTTGAACAAGTACATTGGAGTTGTCATTTCATTATCTTGGTAATCAGCAGCTTCTAAATACAATTCAAGTGCTTTGTCGTAATTTTTCATTTCTGAATAGCAATCACCTTGTAAACCGACTGAAAAAACACTTATATAAGTATCGTCTAAATCTACTCCTTCCAAGTTCTCTAATGCTTTTTTGAATTCACCTTTTTTCATGTATTGGGTTGCCAATAGGTATTGACCAACTTCTCCACCTGTTTTTCCGTCGTACGATTTTACAAATGGCTCCAATGATTTAATTGCTTGATCTGTAGAATCTTTTGCAATGTAATTCATAGCTACCCACCAACCGTCGTTTGATTTTTCATTGCTAGGCATCCAAATAAATTGGCGGTAAAGAAAATAAAGTAAGCCTAGTGCTAAAATACCACCGATTGCATAAGTTCCTAATTTGAAATTCTTATTGCTGTTAAATTTTGATTTAATTCCGTCAAAACTTAGATCTTCTACCATTTTTTAAATTTTAGGATGCAAAAATAAGTTTTTTTTGGAATAACACTTTAAAAATGGAATCTTATTTCGCATTATATAGTGTTTAGAGGTGATTTTACAAAAGATATTCTTGGTAAATCAATTTAACAAGTCAATCTTTTTTGTTCGAATGGTATAGTTTCGAATGCCAATTCTCAATGCTGGGGACAAACCATTTTCTTGTTTGATTTTCAAAATTTCAACTATTTCATGTTTGATTTCTGGATATTTTAAAGTGAAATCGACGAGTTTATAGATGGAATAAACAATCAAAGCCACTTTGTTTTCGTTATTTTTTACGATGGAAATCAAGCGATCTAAGAATTCACCTTCTTTGTAGTGAGTTAGCAAAAGATGTGTGCTAATAGCAACCAAATTTCGCAAGGTACTCTGATTTTCGCAGGTTAAAATTCGGTCAATAATAGCTTTTTGAAAAGGTTCTAAAAGTGTTGCATTTAACTTCGCAACATGCAATAATAGCCAAGATGCGTATTCTGGATATGGATAGTTCAAATCACTCAAGGCAGTTTTCACCAAAGCTTCTATTTGCTGCGAATTTTCCACAAATTGTGATGCCAAACTGGTGAAATTTCGTGTTTTATGGCGAGCGTCTATGAGCTGAATAATATCCATTTCACTTCAAAAGTAAGCTAATTTTTTCTTGGAAATCGATTTAAAAGAACCACTAATTTATCGAATTTCACTAATGGGTTTCGAGTAATTAGTAAAATTCGTGGTTAAAATTTGTTTTCAATTCCCATTCTCACCGAAAGTCAAAAGATTGTTGTCGGGATCTAAAATAGAAAATTCCTTTATTCCCCAATGTTTCAATTCTAAAGCCCCATTTGGATGAATTTGGACTCCATCGCTAATAAATTGAGCATAAACTTTCTCAATTTCGTTGGTGCGAATGTAAACCTGACCGTAATTTTCTTCTGGGATTAAGTTTTTGTGTTCAAAAAAGTGAATTTGAATTGCATCTTTTTTCAACATCAAATAACCCTCAAAATATTCACTTCCATAAATTTCAAATCCAAGAAGATTGCGGTAGAAATCTCTTGTAATGGCTTTGTTTCGCATCGGAAGTTTTGGGTGGATTTGAGTTAGCATTTTTTTAAGAATAAACTTATTTAAGTAAATCTTGAATTTCTGCTTTCAGAGTTGGTAGATGTCTCACAATAATCCCCCAAACAATTTCGTTATCAATTTTGTCATAACTATGAATCACTCGATTTCTCATGTCTATAATTTGTCTTTTACTTGTGATGTTGAGATTTGAGTCAATTTTATCCAAACGATTCATTGCTTCGCCTATTATTTCGAATTCTCTTTCAATCGCTCTTCTCAACATTTTATTTGATATAAAGATTGAAAAATCTCTATTGGTTCCTAAGTAATTTTCAATGGATTCAATTGATTCACTGATATCGAATAAGAATTTTTTTACATCAAGCTCCATAAATCAACATTTTTGATTTATTCACTGATTCAATAAAAAATGGGTTTGAAAGTGATTTATCGGTTACTAAATCAACAGGTCTTTTGAATAACTCTTCCAATTTATTCGCTAATTCGAAGTAAGTGTCAGCATAATCTCCAAATTCCATTGGTTGAAAAGAAATCAATAAATCAACATCACTTTCATCGTTAAATTTATCTGTACATATTGAGCCAAAGGCAAACATTGACTTTACATTGTACATTGCGCACAAGGCCTTAATTTTTTGAATATTGCTTTCTATTAGTGAGTTCATTGTTTATCAAAGTTATAAAAAGTTTAATTGTTTTGATTTTAAATTATACTTCAATTCAGAATTTTATTGATGTGAATTTTGCTTGTAGAGTTCAATGTAATGTCCAATTATAGCATCATCTGAAAAGTTTGAGTATTTCCAAAAAGTAGAGAAACTGATTTTTTCAATGTCAAGATTTGTTATTTTACCATTTTCAAATTCGATAAGTAAGTAAAATTCATTGTTTTCTGAATTACCATATTTTTCTGTGAAACAAGTAAATGTTGATTTAATTTCGTTCCATTTGTAGAATTCATCATTAAAATATATTCCCGTTTTATCTAAAGTAATTCGATTGCTTTTGTCTAAAATCCAAATTTTAACGAGTACAATCGTACTTAGAATTCCTAAAACAAAAAACGGAATGAAATTCATAGAAAATATTGGAGTTAAAATAGTAATCAGACCTAAAAATAATGTGATTGCAATCTTATTACTCAAGTTGGTTTTAAAAGATATTTTTTCTGGAAGTATTGGATGCAATTTATCAAGTTGAGCATCGATTTTTGTAGGTTCGACAATAGTATCTTCAGGTTGCAATTCTTTTTGGAACTCACTTCGATTGTCCTTTTTGAGAACTTCAATGTATTTTTCAATATTCGTTTTTTCATTGGATTCCATAAAACTTAAATTGATTGTGAAATTACCAAAAAACCAACTTTTTGATTTATTTATAAATAATATTCAACCCAAAAATCCTGCGTTAGGGATAGCAGCGGCATCCTCCGTTGAAGTTTGTAAAACTTTCGGAGATATAGCGGAAAGCCCGACCGCGACAAAATGAGGAGGTACGACGACTTTTCGTCGGGGGAACGCCCTTGATTTAATTTAGAATGTAGAATTTAGAATGTAGAATGAAAAATGTCTTGTGTTCTATTTTCACTCTTCACTTTAAACTTTTCACTTTCAGTTATCAGTTAGCCGCGGCGAATCATCTTTCAGTTCAAGCCTTGTTATCAACTAATTTACGTTCATAAATTACGTTTAGTTACTAATCATTTCTTTGTTTATCAGTTATTTTTGTTAAATTGAAGAATTCTATATAAACATGGCTGAAAATCAATATACTGAAGACAACATACGCTCCCTCGATTGGAAAGAGCACATTCGCTTGCGTCCTGGGATGTACATCGGAAAACTCGGTGACGGTGCCGCAGCAGATGATGGGATTTACATTCTTGTAAAAGAAGTAGTCGATAACTGTATCGATGAATTCGTGATGGGGAACGGCAAACGCGTCGATATCAAAGTGAAAGACGGAAAAGTAAGCGTCCGCGATTACGGTCGTGGTATTCCTTTAGGGAAAGTGGTCGAAGTTGTTTCACGTATGAATACGGGTGGAAAATACGATTCCAAAGCCTTCAAGAAATCGGTAGGTTTGAATGGTGTCGGAACGAAAGCTGTGAATGCACTTTCTTCTTATTTTTCTGTTTATTCGGTTCGTGAAGGAGAGAAAAAACGTGCTGATTTCGATAAAGGAGAATTGGTAAAAGAATATCCGATTGAAAAAACGGACGAACAAAACGGGACTTACGTTGAATTTATTCCCGACGAAACGATTTTCAAAAAGTACGCTTTCAAAACGGTGTACTTGGATAAAATGATGTGGAATTACTGTTACTTGAACCGCGGATTGGCGATTTATTGTAACGGTGAAAAGTTCCAATCAAAAGATGGTTTAAAAGACTTGTTGGAAAACAACATGGACGGCGATCCACTTTACCCAATCATTCACATTGAAGACGAGGACATCGAAGTGGCTTTCACACACGGTAGAACGTACGGTGAAGATTATTATTCTTTTGTCAACGGGCAACATACGACACAAGGTGGTACGCATCAAAGTGCTTTCCGTGAGTCGGTTGCAAAGGTGATTCGCGATTTTTACAATAAAAACTACGAAGCGTCTGATATTCGTCAGTCGATTGTGGCTGCGATTGCGATTAAAGTGATTGAGCCTGTTTTCGAATCTCAAA
>RFNX01000181.1 GCA_009926905.1 Flavobacteriales bacterium | reverse complement strand
TTAAATAATTCTAAATTTAACCTACGATGAAAAAATTATTCCTCATCGCCATTACGAGTATGGCAACACAAATTTCTTTTGGGCAACAATCTTTCTTTCCCGCAGTTAGTGTTTCTAATGCAATTCAAGCTGGTTATGTTGGTATTGGTACTAAATCAACAACCACAGCGACCAACACCCCATTGCCCAACTTTAACTTGCAACTTCATGGAACTGCTGATTATTCTATAATTCAAGATTTTCCTAATCCACCTTTGAATTTAGGTAAAACAACAAGGCTGGGTTTTACGAATACAACCACAGGAATGTCAGCAACTGATGGTGTAGAGTTTAGAATGTCAGAAAACAATTTTTCTCTTGAAAACAGAGAAACAGGAAATATACGAATTGCAGTTCCGACAGTCAACATGACATTTTCAAATCAAAGCAGTAGAATTTGGGTTGGTACTGTAACCGATATTCTAAGTGCAAATAACGCAAGAATGAATATCATTGCACCAACATCTGAAAATGGTTTCTATATTCAAGGACCAGCTACGAGTGGAAAGTATGGGCTTTCAGTAAGAATGCTTGACAATGCAAGTGATGCGATTCAAGTGAATGGAACTATTTCTCTTCTTGGAAATCCGGGACCGATAAAGAATTTTTACGTCAAAGGAAACGGAGAAGTAGGTACAAAAGATTTATTTGTTTATGGTAAGTTGAGAGTCACAGACGGAACTACTAATAATGTATTTTCTGTTGACAATACTGGACTTATTAGATCACGAGAGATTTTAGTTGATAACCTCCCGATTCCTGACTATGTTTTTAAATCAGATTACAAATTAATGACTTTAAAAGAAGTAGAAAAATTCGTAACAAAATATCATCATTTACCTAACGTTAAATCAGAGCTTGAATTCCAAGAAGCAGGTGGTGTTAATTTGGGAGAAATGAATTTAAAACTTCTTGAAAAAGTAGAGGAATTAACGCTTTATGTAATTGATTTACAAAAGCAAATTGAAGAACTTAAAAATAAGTAACATGAAAACAATATTAATCATCTCGCTGCTTTTAATCGTTCTTGTAAGTTGTAACAAAGACAAATCGGATGCTCGAAAAATGGTAGGAACATGGAAAAGATCTGTATATAATCCTATGTCAAATTCGATCCTACGGGTCGATACGGTACATTTTACGAAAAATCAATTTACTGAAAAAGATTTTCTTACTCAGAACAATATCACAAGTTCATATTATCTCTCTAACTCAAATATTTATTTTATTTCAGGTATTGACACATTCTTTTATAGTTACAATTTCACTGATAAAAACTCCTTTACACTACTTGGTGGTTATCTTCAAGATAATCAGCTTAGACTAACTAAAATTAATTAGTATGAAAAATATAATCTTTTCAATATTTACGCTTCTATTATCATTTAATTTAAATTCTCAAAAGGATTATTATTTCTATGGGAATGAAAAAATTGAATTCAATATTGATTTTCAACATCTGCTAATTATTACAGAAAATAACTTTGATAATAGTTTATTAAAAAACTTAATTCCAAATAATTTTGATGTTATAAGCTTACAGAAAAGCCAGGATTTAACTCAAATAATTGTTTTAAAATTTTCTGATTCAATTGACTCAAGTTTATATCAAAAAATTGTTGAAGTATTATATAAAGAAGAAAGGATAAGTTATGTAACCTACGGATTGTTCGATGAACACACCAAACGTATAATGTATTTCTCAAACGTTTTCAACTTATGTTTGATGGAAAACCAGTCTTTTGAAGAATTAAAAAACTTAGAAAATAAGTTTAAAATTAGTTTGGTTAGTCAAACCAGTTTTATGAAAAATTGGTATTCATTTTCTACTGATAAAAAATCAATCATGACTTGTAGTGAGTTGTGTAAACTTTTAACAAGTCAGAAATTTTTTAAGCATAGTGAACCTGAAATAATAAATGGTTTTCACAATACATGTGTAAACGATACTTATTTTGGTAATCAATGGTATTTGAATAATACTGGACAAAACTCTGGGACTATAGGTGTTGACATTAAAGTTTGTGATGCATGGAATGTTACATCAGGTAGTGAGGAAGTGATTACTGCTGTAATAGATGACGGTTTAGATGTAACTAATCCTCATCCTGATTTGGCACAAAGTATTTACCCAACAAGCTATGATGCTTATACACAGTCTACAACTAGCTTTCCATGGGCTGGGCATGGAACTGCTTGCGCAGGTATAATAGCTGCATCTTCAAATAATAATGAGGGAATCTCAGGTGTTGCACCTAATTCCAAAATAATGGCTATAAGTAATCCTTTTGGGTTAGAAGTAAATAGTACACAATTTGGAGCATCATTAGTTAGATCATTTAATTTTGCAGTTGAGCAAAATGCAGATATTATTAGTAACTCATGGCAAGGAGCTCCAAGTTCGGTATTAACAGCTGCAATTTCAAATGCGCTTTTAAATGGAAGAAATGGTTTAGGTTGTGTTGTGGTATTTTCTTCTGGAAATAATAATTCAAGTAATTCTGTTTATCCTGGTAATTCTAATCCACAAATAATTAATGTAGGAGCAGTTGATAAATGTGGTACACGAGCTGGTAGTAACACAAATAGTTGTGACCCATGGCCAATTGAAAAAGGTGAAGGTAGCTCTTATGGTTCGACTTTAGATGTTGTAGCTGGAGGATCTAGCATTTACACAACAGATTTACAAGGTACCGCTGGATTCGACAATACAAATTATACAAGTAGTTTTGGAGGCACTTCAGCGGCATGTCCTCAAGTATCAGGTGTAGCTGCATTAATTTTGTCTGTTAATCCATGTTTAACTCAACAAGCTGTTCAT
>RFNX01000191.1 GCA_009926905.1 Flavobacteriales bacterium | reverse complement strand
TAGACCATTTAGTTTTGATTTGTCCAATGTCAAGTATGTTGGAGAGAGTAACTTATTATCAGAAAAAAATAGAAACTTTATAATTAAATCAATTAGAAAATATAGAAAAGAAATTTGCTGTGAAATTGAAAAATCAATATACTCTAGAAAAAACACACATCCATACTTTTTCATCGATCCACAAATTAATGATTTCAAAGATGATAAAGACTTTAATAAAAAATATGAACGTAAAATAAAAAAATCAAAAATTTCAATTGATGATTATGAGGGCATCAAACTAATTTATAGGCTATTATCAAAAACCGACGAACAATGGAATTTGATTCTAAATGAGAAAGAATCTTGGATAGACGATTTAGGTGTTTTATTATCAATAGAAAGAGATATAATGATGGTAAGATCTTTTGCTTTAGATCAAATTTGTTCAAGAATTGGCTGTCGAGGTAACTATAACTTTTCACATATACTTCCAATAGTTGATGGACCTAATGCTGCAGTTGCCGGTGATACAGTTGAATTAAAGATATTAATGGCTTTTTTTAATGCTTATCAAAATCCTACTTTTGAAATTTTTGGAGGTGGAAAATTAGAAAAAATTGAAAAAGGAATCGGATATTTTAAAGTAGTAATACCCAATTCTAAAGAGATTGAATTTAAAGGGAATATTACCTTGAAAAATAAATCTGGCATACCACATTCTGAAATCTGGAAGCATAAAATCAAAATTCTACACGAATAGAATCATTAATTAAGACAAATAAACCTAACATATAATTGGTAACAAAAGATAAAACAACAAACTCTGAATAAGAATAACTATTAAAATCGAAGGAAATTCATTTGAATGAAAAAGAGAAAATTATTAAGTCAACGCCATCCAATTTTGTATTTCATTGCTGTGTGGGCAAGAAGAATCAAAAGGCAAGCGGAATGGAAACTTGATTCTAAAAAGTATGCTTCTCAATTTTCAACGGAAAAATTAGCCTTTCGAATAAAGAAACATCAATCCGTATTACTAAAGAAATTGGGCGAAAGCGATATGCAGCTTCAAATTAACAAAGTGACGAATCTTAACATTGCTGCAAAAAGAATAAACAATATCCTTATCCGTCCGGGTGAAACATTTTCCTATTGCAAAACAGTCGGTTTACCAACCAAACGTAAAGGTTATTTACTCGGAATGGAACTTTCATTCGGCGAAGCAAAAGCAGGAATTGGAGGTGGACTTTGCCAGATTTCAAACTTAATTCATTGGTTGGTATTGCACAGTCCTTTGACAGTCACCGAACGACACCATCATTCTTTTGATCCTTTTCCTGATGAAGGACGGGTTTTGCCTTTTGGAAGTGGTGCGACTATTTTTTACAATTACCTTGATTACCAATTCACTAACAACACAAAAGATACTTATCAAATAAACTTATGGTTTTCAGAAAAATGTTTGGAAGGTGAATTGAGAATCGACAAAGAATTAGACATTGCATATCATGTAATCGAAAAAGAACACAAATTCTTGAAAATAGACAATGTATTCTACCGAAAAAATGAAATTTGGCGAGAAAAAATTCTAAAATTTCAAGGTGGAAAAGTAATCGATGAAGAATTAATTACAAAGAATTTCGCTAGAGTTACTTACACGCCAGAGTATTATGAAGAAATGGAATAGTGGATTAAGATTTTTTTTCTTTTCAAAGAAATAGGTATTTTAGTTTTCGAAATTGAAATGTCTTCTTAAGCATTTTGTAATTTAATTTGAATTTTAAAAACCTTATAAGAAGCTAAAAAATAAAAATCTAAAATCATTCAAAATGAAGAAATTACAACTCCTGCTTTTTGTACTTATTATTTCAACCTTATGTGGATTTGATAAAATTGAAAAAGGTTGCCAAAGAGCTTTTTATGAATGTACAAATCCTATAATAATTGATTCTTCATTGTTTGAAATAAATCCTGGCAAAGTTTACTTTAGTTTTAATCTTAAACTGAAACCAAAAAACTTAAAATCACAAGGATTCATTTGGTTGAAATATAACTCTGGAGATTATTTTACGGGCTATTTAATTAATACCAGCGATTCTACTATTGATTATAGAAGACAAGATGGTAGTTTAATTATGATTCAAGAAGCTCTGGACAAAAATGGCAAATGGAAACCGATTGAATATTGGGTAAAAAGTGGTTGTGGCAATAGTTATTTTGACCCACTTGAACTTAAACCAGGAACATATTCCATGATTCCAATAAAAAAATATACTGGAAATTTTAAAACAAAATTCAGGCTGAAATTAAAAAACTACAAAGAGATTTATTATTCCGATACTTTCAACGGTAGTATAAATGAATCGCAATTTGAAACACCTACTGAAAACGTAGAAGGTATACTTTATCATGGTCCGGCAAGTTATTTAGATAAATAGAATTTTGAATATGAACTTATGCAAATACGCGAACTAACTTTGTTGACGAACGATTTAAAAGCAACTGAAATATTCTACAA
>RFNX01000312.1 GCA_009926905.1 Flavobacteriales bacterium | reverse complement strand
AGTTTGAATCCTGAAAAATGGAATGAGCGCACTTGAATTAATTAACTCAAAACATCTTCTGACGTTTCAATAAGTATTGCAATAGAATTTGATCATAACCTTCATTGATATCAGCTGGCATAAAATCGATTCGGTAATTGGCGCATCGTAACTTAATTTCATTGAAGTAATTTTGAACGCCTTCAATGTATTTTTCTTTCACTTCAGCAGGTTGTAACTTCATACGTTCACCTGTTTCCATGTCAATCAGCTGATACGGACGATTTTCCAATTCAAAATTGTATTCTAGTTTCTTATCGATCACATGGAAGATCACTACTTCGTGCTTGTTGTGCTTTAGGTGATTCAAAGCTTGGAACAATTCATCTAAATGGCTAGGGTCGTCAAATAAATCTGAGAAAATCACCACCAAACTTCTACGATGTGTCAGCTCAGCAATGTCATGTAAAAGCTGAACAGTATTGGTTGCTTTTTTTGTTTGCTCGTCATAAGCACGCAAACGTTGTTCCAATTCACTGTATAAGTAACGATGATGCGACAAAGAAGATTTTGCTTGCGTGTGTAATTCCAATTTTTCATTGAACAAACTCAAACCTACAGCATCGCGTTGACGTTTAAATAATTCGATTAAACTTGCAGCCGCATAAACAGAAAATTCAAATTTCGACAAGCCATCTTTTGGAAAAAACATCGAACTCGAGGAATCTATTACAATCTGACAACGCAAATTCGTTTCTTCCTCATACTTCTTGGTGAACATTTTTTCAGTTCTACCAAACAATTTCCAGTCGATGTGGCGCGTGGATTCTCCTGCATTGTATAAACGATGTTCTGCAAATTCTACTGAAAAACCATGAAAAGGACTTTTGTGCAAACCAGTTATGAAACCTTCGACTACTTGTTTGGCAAGTAATTCTAAGTTTCCAAATTGAGCTAAACGCAGTCGGTCGATTTTCATAAATTCTTATTGGCACTAAATTAAGCAATATTCAGCAATTGAAGTTTTGAGATTCTCAAAGCCGCTAAAAATTAACTGATTTTATGTTCCTTTCGCTGCAACGCTTTAATTAATGTATTCGCAACAACACCCATTAAAATTAAGCCGACTCCAATAATTATCAAGAAATTCAGTCGTTCTTCGAAAATAAAATAGCCCATCAACATCGCATAAATGGAACCCAAATATTGAAAAGGTGTAATCAATGAAGCGCTGTCTTGGTGCAATGCTTTCGTCAATAACATTTGAGCAATTTGAGTGAAAATTCCAATAATCAAAAGCAATAACCACTCAATTCCTCTTGGCATCACAAAATCAAAAAGACACCAAACCGTCATAATTGGAATCGAAAGCATCGGAAAATAACTAACGATGTTTATGGGTGCATCTGTTGCTTTTAATTTTACAATTGCTGTGTAAGCTATTCCTGAAAATGCTGCTGAAATCACGCCTAAAATCAACCAAAAGAAATCCAATTTAACGGGATTTGTTTTTAAAATGAGTGCATTTAATCCGATTAATGTAACACCAATAAACGCTACCAAAACAAATAGCCATTGCATTTTAAGGATACGTTCACCCAGAAATAACATTGTAGATATCATAGTGAAAATGGGCGCAAGGTATTGTACCGTTGATGCAACTGCAATCGGCAAATGATGAATCGTTTCAAAGAAGAGCGTTAATGCAATCATTCCAGCGAATCCACGAATGAGTAACCACTTTTTATTCACTCCGAAAAAAGGCAATTTCTTGCTTTTGATAATAACTGAACTAATTGAAAAAGAAATGATTGAACGTGTCAATACCAATTCATGTGCTGGAATCTTTTGCAAGTTTGGAAACAAAGTCTGACCAGATCCCATTCCGAAAAGTTTCACCAAAAAATTTACGATTAAAAAGGACAATCCTGAGAGAACAATAAATAGAATTCCTTTTTTCATGTGAATGTAAAGTTAGGAGAAATCGTTAAGCAACAAATGATGTTTACTTTTTTAAATTGAAAGCAAGAAATGGTTTTTAGCGTGTATGCAATTTTCAAACTCAATAATGAAAACAGACTTTGAAATGACAATTTGAGTGTTTAGCGATTTCCGCCAAAACTGTATTCATTCAAAAAATTGTTTAAAAACAAACTAATCAATTTCTTATAAGAACTTTATATTTCCGTTTCTTTGTAATCGAATGAAAACTCACAAACAAACAGCAACTCAAACCGCTTTATTAAGTATGTTTTCGAATGCTGGATTAGCCGTCACAAAAGGAATAACTGGATTTTTTGGACATTCTGATGCGATGATTGCTGATGCGATTGAATCAACTGCTGATGTTTTTCGCAAGTTTATTGGTGCTTTTTGGCTTGAATTATTCATCAAAACCAGCAGATGAAAATCATCCGTATGGTCACGGAAAAGCCGAAGCTTTAGTAACTTTTGCTGTTGTCGGATTTCTATTAATTTCTGCTACAATTATCGCCGTGGAAAGCATTCGAAATTTACAACAGCCACAAGAAAAACCAGAAATATTCACACTTTATGTTTTAGGAGTTATCATCTTAATAAAAGAGTTTTCGTACCGATATGTCAAAAAGAAAAGTGAAGAAACGAATTCAAGTTCCTTGCATGCTGACGCTTGGCACCATCGTAGCGATGCGATTTCTTCTGTTATGGCATTTGTTGGAATTAGTATTGCTTTAATTTTCGGAAAAGGTTATGAAAAAGCAGATGATTGGGCAGCATTATTAGCTTCTGTTTTCATTGTTTACAATGCCTTTTTGATTTTCCGTCCAGCTTTAGGTGAAATTATGGATGAACATTTACACGATCATGTAATTGCTGATATCCGACGTCTTTCAACCAACGTTAATGGAGTTTTAGATACCGAAAAATGCTTGGTTCGAAAAACCGGAATGGTTTATATCGTT
>RFNX01000386.1 GCA_009926905.1 Flavobacteriales bacterium | reverse complement strand
TCCTCTCATTGGAGCAATTTCAGCAGGTTGTTGTGCGGTCCTAAAACCATCGCCTTATACGCCTCATACTTCTGAAATTATGGATAAAATCATTAAAGAAATTTATGATGAAAAGTACGTTGCTATTGTTCAAGGCGGAAGAGAAGAAAATGAATTACTGCTTAAAAAACGTTTTGATATCATCTGTTTTACTGGAAGTCCAGCTTTAGGTAAAGTTGTGATGCGCGCAGCCTCAGAATATTTAACGCCAGTATTGCTTGAATTAGGAGGTAAAAGTCCTTGTATAGTAGATGTTGAAGCTAATTTGGACATTGCAGCCAAAAGAATTGCTTGGTCAAAAACTATCAATGCAGGTCAAACGTGTATTGCTCCCGATTATTTATTAGTGCATGAAAAAGTAAAAGATAAATTAATTGAAAAAATAGCTAAAGAATTCAAATCAACCTATGGTGAAAATGCTGCTGAAAGCAAGTTTTATCCTCGTATTGTAAATGAAAAGCATTTGAAAGATTAGAAAAATTGATGCAACACGGTACGATTTATTGTGGTGGAAAAACAGATAAAGTAAATCGTTACATCGAACCTACAATTATTGACAATGTTGAAACACATTTTCCAATCATGCAAGAGGAAATTTTTGGTCCACTCCTACCCGTTTTAACTTTCAAAAACACGAATGAAGCAATACAATTTGTAAACGATAATGAAAAACCTTTGGCTTTATATTATTATGGGAAAAAATCAAAAGCTGAAGAAGTTATACTAAAAACAAGCTCGGGAGGTACCTGTATCAACGATGGTTTAATGCACATTGCCAATCACAATTTACCTTTTGGTGGAGTTGGAAATAGTGGAACGGGTAGATATCATGGCTATTATAGTTTTTTATCTTTTAGCAATCAACGTGGCGTGGTTTCAACTCCAACGTGGTTTGATGTTCCCTTTAAATATATTCCGTTCAAATTCTTTAATTTAATTAAAAAAATTATTTAGGATTTATCTAATATTTTCTTCCTTTAGAATGTTAATGAAATGAAATCCTCTGGGAGCAAATCCTTCGTTGTAAAAGAATTTATGTGCTTTAAAATTGTAAGTATACGAATCTAAAGACATCATCGTACAGTTTAGTTCTTGCGCTTTTCGACTTAAGAAATCAAAGATTAATTTTCCTACACCTTTACTTCGATGTGCTTCAAGTACGACGATATTATCTAATTCCAAATATTTTCCACACCATAATTTATTCCCGACCCAAAAACCACTTATTCCTAAACATTCGTCATCCTCAAAAACAGCTACTTGACCGTAATTATGAGGTAACATAACATCTAATTCTTTTGAATAATCTTCCAAAGTTAAGCTTGGGTATAAATCATTCAAAACATGAAGATATTCCAACATCTCTTCCTTATCATTTAATTCTCTTACTGTCAACATAAAATAAAATTTAATTCTTAATTCTTAAAAGGTTTTTCTCAAACAATTCAAAGATTCTTCGGTATTCATCGTACCATGAATAAGCTTCTTTAAACCCATGTGATTCAATAGGATAAACAGCTAAATCCCAATCCTTTTTTCCAAGTTCTATGAAACGTTGACTCAAACGAACCACGTCTTGAAATTGCACATTATCATCCACCATTCCATGTAACATAACCAATGGATTTTTAAGATTTTGTGCAAAATAAATCGGTGAACTTTGACGATAGGCAATTTCGTCTGTTTCAGGATAATTCAAAATATTACTTGTGTATTCATGGTTGTAATGTGCCCAATCAGTTACTGAACGCAAAGCAGCACCGCAAGCAAATTCATTAGGAGTGGTTAAAAGCCCCATTAATGTTATAAATCCACCGTAAGATCCACCATAAATTCCAACGCGGTTTGAATCAATTCCTTTTTTTTTCACGAGGTAACTCTTAGCATCTACAAAATCTAGTAAATCCCTACCTCCCATGTGACGGTAAATAGCTGTTCTATAATCTCTTCCATATCCTTCACTCGCACGATAATCAACATCCAAAACAGTGTATCCAAGATCTGTTAGTAAGTTGTGAAACATGTATTCTCTGTAATAATTACTCCAATAATTGTGTGCATTTTGAAGGTATCCTGCACCGTGAACAAACAAAACAGCCGCACCATTTTTCTTTTCAGCAGTTGGTTCGTAAATTCTTGCATAAACTCCAACTCCATCTGATGCTGGAATTTGAATGACTTCAGGTTTTCGCCATTGATATTGTTTGAATTTTTCAGTTGTTGAATGCGTAATTTGAACCATTTTTTCATTTGGTACATTCTTGGCAAAATAAAGCTCCCAAGGTGAATTTGAATTAGAAAATCGGATAGCAAGTTCTTTTTCATTCGGAGAAATCTGCACATCAAAAAAGCCATTATCTTCAAAGATTGGTATCCATTTTTTTGTTGCAATTTCAAAATGATAAAATCCTCGATTTCCAGGATGTGTCTTATTTGCTGTAATGTAAAACTTCTTTTTATCGGCTGATAATTCAATCGCGTAAATTTCAAAATTCCCAGAAGTCAATTGTTCTTTCTTTTCTGATGACAAATTGTAACTGTAAACATGTGAATAACCTGATTCTTCAGATTGAAAATAAAATGATTTGCCATCTACCAACCAATCAAGTACAGCAATTTCACTGTTCCAAGAAGAAATCCCTGGCCCTCCAATCCATGCTTCATCGTGTTGGTGTTCGACTTCTTTTACAGTTGCTTTTGATAAATCAACAAGGACAATCCATCGATCTTTGTTGTCAGCGCTTCGAATGTCACAAAGCGCCATATTTTGAGTTTTTGAAAAAACGAATGGGTGAATAAAAAGTGCTCTATCTTTTTCAAAACGACCGTTACCACTTGCGTCCATGTACTTTGGCTTGGATCGAATATTTGTCAAATTTGAAAAATCCAACCAAATCAAACTGTCTCTTTCAATGCTATAAATTGCAACTTTCTGATTAGGTTCGTCTTGACTAACTTTTCCTCGAGCTACAAAATTTTGCGTGTAACCATTTGCTGTCACGAAATTTTGAACACTTGTTTCAACTTCTTTCTGATTAAATGTTGATCGAACAATGACAAACTTCTGAAAAGGATCTATTTGTAATTCTTCGATGTTTCCATCTCCTAAAAAATGCTCCATTGGAAACGTAAATAATGGTTTTGATTTTTGAGTTTTATTCCAATTTGACTTGTCATTTTTATTCTTAACATACTTAAATAACTCACTTTGCTGTTTCATTAAAAAAGTAGAATCAGAATTTTTATTTTTCTTATCACCTGATTTAAAATTTGTTATTTGTCTAATAGAAGATTGAGCTCCTGAGGCAACTAGAAAAAGATTATTTTCCATTTGAAAAACAATTTTTGTGTCATCATTCAAACGTTGAACATTAAAAACACTTTCGGAAGCTTGAAAAATTAGTTTAGGAATTTTGGTTTTTTTATCAAATTCTATCAAAGCACCGTCTAAACTTAATACTTGTGACTTAAAATCAGCTTGGTTTTTATCATAAGAAATGGTACGATTTTCATTTTCAGGAGAAATTTTTGTTACTAACTTACTTAAGCCATCGAATTCATACGTTGTATTTCCAAGCTCATTCGAATTGTTCCAATCAAAATAAATGTGTTTACCATCCAAAGACCACCGTTGATTTTCAGGCAAATGACCTACAAAAGTCTCGCCTTGCATAATTTCCTTTAAACTAAGTTGAGCAAAAATTAAGTCTATTTTGAACAAAAAGAAAATTAAAAAAGTTAGTGTAGTTTTCATTTTATAAAAATAATAGTATCTGCTGAATAATTTATGAATAAGAAAGAATCATAGCCATAAAAATTATTGAGTATTCATAATTCTATTTACGAAATAAAATAAAGTTTATAAAGTCATTTAAACTCAGAATAAAAGAAAAAAAATAAGACAATTTCTATAAATAAATGCATCTGTGAAACTTCAAAAGAAAGCTTCTATAAAGATGAAATCTATTGAAAAAGAAGTGCTTGCTCAAAAAAAATTATTTATAACATAAAATACATTTATAAAGTATTGAGTAGATAAATGAGTTTTTTATTTCATACATTTGTTAGCAAACAACAACTATGACTACTTCAGTAAAATACTTTTGCAATGTAGTTCTTACTATATTAATAATTTCCATCTCCTATTTCACTAATGCTCAATCTAATACAGTTTCAGCTGGGAATAATTTTTCATCTTTAAATGGATCTGTTTCATTTACGGTAGGACAAATCTTTTATGAACACCCAACAAATGGCTCAACAACAATAACACAGGGCGTGCAACAACCCTATGAAATTGAGACTACCTCTGTGGGTGAATTAGCTAGTAAATATGAATTTAAAGTTTTTCCTAATCCAATGAATAATGAATTAAACATCTTTTGTAATGTTAATGATATTAGTGTTTTTTCAATTCAAATAACTGATATGAATGGCAAAACTGTTTATGAAACAAATTCACTGATGTCAAATAAAATTGATGTTAGTTTTTTTTCACCAGGAAGTTATTTTTTAACATTCAAAACTAATAGCCAAAGTATAGCTAAATATAAATTAATAAAACAATAAGTCATGATTACAACTACAAAAACACATTTGATTCTATTGCTATCATTCTTGATTTTTGGTGCGCTTAGTTTAGTTGGTCAGGCTCCAAATAAAATGAGTTATCAAGCTGTCATAAGAGATGCTTCAGGAAATTTAGTTATAAATTCCGTCGTTTCTATGAAAGTTAGTCTATTACAGGGTTCGGCAACTGGTACAGTAGTTTTTCAAGAACTTCATAGCTCATCAACTAATTCTAACGGACTTTATAGCGTGATCATAGGCTCCGGTACAAATTTAACAGGAAATATTGCTTCTGTAAATTGGGCAAATGGTCCTTTTTATATTAAAACAGAAACGGATCCCAATGGTGGGCTAAATTATAACATTGTTGGAACCACTCAACTACTAAGTGTTCCTTATGCACTTTATGCTGCAACTTCAGGAAACGGTCCCGCTGGACCTGCAGGTCCCGCTGGACCTGCAGGTCCTTCAGGTCCAGCGGGAAATGGAATTACTAGTATAACGAATAATGCAAACGGTACATTTACAGTTAATTATACTAATGGTACATTTTACACTTCTCCGAATTTGACAGGACCGCAAGGTCCTCAAGGACCACAAGGTTTAACTGGAGCCACAGGTCCTCAAGGACCGATAGGTTTAACTGGTCCTGCAGGACCAGCAGGCCCAACGGGTGCAACTGGGGCGACAGGTGCTCAAGGACCGATAGGTATAACTGGTCCTGCAGGACCAGCAGGACCTACGGGTGCAACTGGGGCGACTGGTCCTCAAGGGCTAACTGGACCGACGGGACTAACTGGACCAGCAGGTCCAGCAGGACCAGCAGGTCCTACAGGGGCTACGGGGGCTACGGGTGCTCAAGGGCTAACTGGACCAGCAGGTCCAGCAGGTCCTACGGGGGCAACTGGTGCAACTGGTGCAACTGGTGCTCAAGGGCCAATTGGATTCACAGGACCTCAAGGTCCCCAAGGGATTCAAGGTGACCCTGGACCGCAAGGACCGGCTGGTCCAGCTGGTGGGCCGCAAGGGCCGCAAGGTGACCCTGGTCCACAAGGACCAGCTGGAGCTCAAGGTTCAGCAGGTCCACAAGGTTTGACTGGAGCAACAGGTCCAGCAGGCCCTCAAGGTTTGACTGGAGCGACGGGTCCAGCAGGGCCTCAAGGGCCTCAAGGTTTAACTGGAGCAACAGGTCCAGCGGGGCCTCAAGGTTTAACCGGACCAACGGGCGCAACAGGGCCAGTAGGACCAGCAGGGCCACAAGGTTTAACCGGACCGACGGGCGCAACAGGGCCACAAGGTTTAGCTGGAGCAACAGGTCCACAAGGATTGACTGGTGCTACAGGAGCGCAAGGGCCGATTGGATTAACAGGTCCTCAAGGGCCTTCAGGATATTCTGGACCATATTATTTAGGTAAAGATACATTAGGAGGAATTGTGTTTTATATTTACAAAGGAAGTGACGGATTACAGCATGGACTTATTGTTTCAAAAATTGAATCATCACAAAGATGGCAATCAACAGGAGTTCTTTTAGGTGCAAATAGAAGTTGGGATGGTTTATTTAACTACAATTTGATGAATAATAGTCCTGCAAAAACTTGGGTTCAGTCAAACTTTACTTCTGAGTGGTATATTCCATCAGTAGACGAATTAATTCTTTTACAAAAATCAAAGTTTCATGTTAACCAAGCTTTGTTAAATGGTGGGCATACAATACTTTCTTTTGCAAATTATTGGTCTAGTACAGAGTTATCAATGTCACAGTCCGTTCGTGTTGCATTCTTAGGAGGAGTACCAAGTGCAAACGGAAAAACAATTCTCAATTTTATTAGACCAATAAAAAGCTTTTAAAATACAAGATATAAACTATTCAAAAGCAACTTTATTAAAAAAAAACCGTTTATTTTGTATTGTAGAATATGAATAGACTCTTGCTTTTATTTTTTTTTAAAAATGTCTTGTTGAAGCTTCTTATTCTTTATTTACTTTTTTTTTCTCAAAGCTATTATTCTCAATTAGTTTCTCCATTTAACATACGTTTTCAAGCGAACCAAAAAGGAGGAATTGTAATTCTTTCAAATACAGGTTTAACATGTAATAGCAGTAACGCAAATTGTTCTGTTTATCAAGCTCAAATGCCCCCAACAGGAAATCACAATCAAGATGGAGGAATTACAATGGGTTATATTGACATTGATGGAAATTCAAGTACTTTTATGTCTTCGAGTGACAGTTTAAATTTAGCCAATTGTAGTGAAGTTCTTTGGGCTGGGTTGTATTGGAGTGCAAGGGTTACGCCTTCCACAACAAATTACAATACAAGAAATACAGTTAGATTAAAACTTAACAACGGAGCCTATCAGAATTTGGTGGCAGATGATTTATTGGATGTTCAAAGCATATCAGGCAATCCTAATTTTCAAATGCCCAGTTATTTTTGCTTTAAAGATATAACTTCAACCGTTCAAGCTGCTGGAACAAAAGGTAGATTTACTGTCGCTAATATCGTTTCTCAAACTGGTTCAAACAATTTATTCGGTGCTTGGTCAATCGTTGTAGTCTATAAAAACGTATTTCAAACCATGCGCAACCTGACAGTCTTTGATGGTATGGCGTATGTGAGCAGTGGGGTAAATGTGGATATTCCAATCTCTGGTTTTGTCACACCTTTAGCAGGCCCAGTAAGTTTTGAGCTTGGAGTAGTTGCTCATGAAGGCGATAGAGGAATTTCAGGGGATCGCTTACAATTTAACGGAAACGGTTCTTTTTTAGATGTTCCAGATGCCTCTAGAAGCCCAAATGATTTTTTCAACAGTACTTGTACTTCAAATGGAACATTAACACCATTTAGAAATCCCAGTTACAATAACAATTTAGGATTTGATGCCGGTGTCTTTTTCCCAAATAATTCAACCTTTAATTATATTTCAAACAATACTTCAACAGCAACAATTCGCGTTGTAACGTCACAAGATGCAATTCTACCTCGAGTAATAACTTCTGCTATTGACATTTACGAACCTGATTTGAGGGCTGATGTTCGTATAAAAGACATTAATGGAGGTCAAGTTCAACCTGGAGATGTTTTAGAATATACGGTAGTGGGAAAAAATATTGGTTCTGATTTATCTGTTAATACCTACTTGATTGATACCTTAGATATTCGTACAACCTACGTCCCGGGATCTCTTTCGATTACATATGGTCAAAATTCTGGTATAAAAACTGACGCATTAAATGACGACCAAGCAGAATATATTTCAAGTTCGAAGGTAATTAGAGCTAGGGTTGGAACAGGAGCAAATGGAAGTAATGGCGGTACAATGCAAGCTTCATCAACTGGTGCTGATAGCACTGTTTTAAAATTTAGAGTAACTGTTCTAAATGATTGTATAGCATTTCAATGTGACCCAACAATTTCAAACTCTGCTTATATTTATGGAACAGGGAATATCTCTGGTAATCAATACAATAATGGAGGGATTTCAGATACATATAACAGTAATGGCTGCCCATTAACAGCAAGTAATGAACTCTCTATAAATGTTTCAGGTTGCCCACCAATTGTGGTGACTTCAAATGCAGTGTGTGTTGGACAAACTTTAAATCTTTCAACCAATAGTTCCATTTTAGCAAATTATTCATGGACTGGGCCGAATGGATTTACATCGTCTTCAATGACACCTTCAATTTCAAACGTTAGTCTTTTAAATTCAGGAACTTATGTTGTTACAATCAGTATTCCCAGTTTATCATGTTCTTTAACTGCTTCAAGAGTTGTAAATGTAAATCCTTTACCAGTCATTAATTTAATTAATTTGACAAATGTAAGTTGTTTTAATGCAAACAATGGTTCCATTCAAGTTAATGCTACTGGAAATTCTCCCTTTACTTATCTTTGGTCTAATAGTGCAACAACAACTACTATTTCTAATTTAGCACCAAACACCTATACAGTTTCTGTAAGGGACATAAGAAACTGTACAAATACAGCAAGCTATGTTATTACTCAACCAACAGTATTAACGGCAACTGCAAGCATAACTTCAAATTACAATGGTAGAAACATTTCATGCTTTGGAGCAGCAGACGGAAGTGCACTGGTTACATTTAGTGGCGGAACATCACCT
>RFNX01000412.1 GCA_009926905.1 Flavobacteriales bacterium | reverse complement strand
CTCCACAAGTTTTTCAAAATGAGTTGTATCGTTTTGGTGGATTGAATTCTTTACGTGGTTTTAACGAAGATGAATTATTTGCTTCTACGAAATTTAGTACCACAGTCGAATACCGTTTTTTGGTGGACAAAAACTCGAATGCATTTGTTTTCTACGATCAATCTTTTTATGAAAACAGAGCCATCAGCTACAAAAAAGATCACCCGTTTGGAATTGGAGCTGGTTTTTCCTTTGGAACGAAACTGGGTATTTTTACAATTTCGTATGCCGTTGGAAAGCAACTTTCAAATCCTTTGGATATGCGTTTGAGCAAAATTCATTTTGGATATACCGCTTATTTTTAGGGGATTAATCGTAGATGTTTTTTCTATGACCAAGAGCGATCACATCAATTATTAACTCATTGTCAAAAATTTCATAGATAATTCTATAATTTCCGGAACGAATTCTATAACTGTCTCTACCTTTTAGTTTTTTATAGCCTGAGGGTCTTGGATTTAAACTAAGTTTTGAAATAGATTCTATTAATTGCTCTGCAATTTTATCAGAAACTTTGTCTAATTGTTTTTGCGCTTTTTTTGTTAATACTATGGTGTATTTAGGCATTTTTTGATTTTCTTTTAATCAAATAATCGTCGAATAAAATTCGTTCACCTTTATCTTCAGATTTAACTTGGTCATAAAGTTTAATATCTTCTAATTCTTCCAATTCTTCCATCAAAGAGTCAAATTCTTTTATCGAGAGTACAACCATTGAATTATTTCCATTTGAATCTTTAATATATTGAGGTTTTACGTTTAACATAGTTAAGTTTTTAGATTTTACTTCTCATTCAAATTTACAATTTTCTTTAAAGAATCATATTATAAAACTAAATTTTGAGGAATTAATTACATTTTTTTTTGAGTTAAACATTTTTCAATTTGAAATTTAAAATCAACTTAACTGCCTATTTCTAAGTTTACTTTATCTTTGCAGTAATGTCAAGTAACGTACTATACCTTTCCTACGACGGAATGACTGATTCATTGGGTCAGTCGCAAGTTCTTCCTTATTTAAAAGGACTAACAAAAGAAGGATTCAAATTCCACATCATAAGTTTTGAAAAACCGGAACGATTTGAGAAATTTCGCAATGAAATTCAAGCAATTTGTGATGAAAATGGAATTGTTTGGCATCCTTTGACCTACACAAAAAATCCACCTTTGCTATCGACAATTTACGATGTAAGAAGGATGCGATCGTTAGCGAGAAGTTTGCATAAAACGCATGATTTCAAAATAATTCATTGCCGCAGCTACCTTTCAGCGATGGTTGGTTTAGGAATGAAACGTTCTTTTGGAACAAAATTTCTTTTTGATATGCGCGGATTTTGGGCAGATGAACGAGTTGAAGGTAACATTTGGAGCTTGAAGAATCCAGTTTTTAAAGTGGTTTATAATTTCTTCAAAAAGAAGGAAAAAGATTATTTTCAAAACGCCGATTACATCGTTTCATTGACACATGCAGGTAAAAAAGAAATCACTTCTTGGAAAGGTTTCGAACAGTTAGAATATCGTATTGAAGTCATTCCTTGCTGTGCCGATTTGGATAAATTCAATCCTGAAGTTATTACCGAAGAACAGAAAAAAGAGGCTCGAGCAACGTTTAATTTCTCTGAAAACGATACAATTCTTGGTTACGTCGGTTCCATTGGAACTTGGTACATGTTGGACGAAATGTTGCAGTTTTTTAAAGCATATCAATTGAAAAATACTTCTGCGAAATTTCTTTTTATATCAGGTGAAAATGAAAAAACTATTAAAGAAAGGGCAATCCATTTCGGTGTAAATCCAGAATTAATCTTTGTGAAATCAGTACTTCATAGCGAAGTTGCAAAGTATATCAGTATTTTCAATGTCTCTGTATTTTTTATTATTCCAACTTTTTCAAAAACAGCTTCTTCACCAACAAAACAAGGTGAATTGATGGCGATGGGAATTCCAATTTATTGCAACAGTGGAGTAGGAGATACCGAATGGGTTGTGAATGAATACAATGCTGGTAAAGTGGTTACTTTTTCAAAAGAAACTGATTTTACAAAATTTGATTTCAGTTTGGATAATTTCAACATCGAGCGAACGAAAGTTGGTGCCCGCGAATTTTACGGATTGAAAACAGGTGTATCTCGCTATTTGAAAATCTATAACTTCCTTACTTCAAAAAACTAAACGATTGGCTAGAAAAATATTATTTATTGCACCATATCCACACAACGAAGCACCCTCGCAACGTTTTCGTTTTGAACAATACCTCGATTATTTCAAACAAAACGACCTTGTAATAGACTTTGAGCCTTTTTTAAATAAGAAAACTTGGAAAACACTGTATTCTGAGGGAAATGTAGCAAAAAAGGGAATGGGTATAATGCGCAGCTTCGTGAAACGTTTTTTACTACTTTTTCGCTTGTATAAATACGATATGATTTTCATTCATCGTGAAGCAGCGCATATTGGACCGCCTATTTTTGAATTTCTAATCGCTAAAGTTTTTAGAAAAAAATACATTTACGATTACGACGACGCCACTTGGTTGCCAAATTACAGTGAAACCAATGCTTCTTTTCATCGCTTAAAAGCTTATTGGAAAGTGAAATATTGCATTAAATGGGCGTATCACGTAACTCCTGGAAATGAGTTTTTAGCAAATTACGCTCGAAATTACAACAAGAATGTAACGATTATCCCTACAACTATTGATACAGTTAATCACCACAATTTGGAAACAGACTATAATTCAGAAAAAATTGTAATTGGTTGGACAGGAACACATACAACCATGCGTTACTTGGATTTTTTGGTGCCAATTATCAAAGAATTGGAAGAGAAATACGCGTTTGATTTTCTTATTATTTCAAATGAAGCGCCGACTTATCACTTAAAATCCTTGCGTTTTATCAAATGGAACCATGCGACTGAAATTCAGGATTTGGCTAAAATTTCAATCGGTGTGATGCCACTTGAAAAAGACATTTGGTCAGAAGGAAAATGTGGTTTCAAAGGCTTGCAATATATGGCTCTAGGAATTCCAGCGTTAATGTCGCCCGTTGGTGTGAACATGCAAATCTTGGATGACAAGAACAACGGATACCTTGTTACAACACCCGAAGAATGGAAAGATTGTTTGGAAATGTTGTTAACGAATCCTGAGTTAAGAAAACAAATTGGACAAGCTGGAAAGAAAACTATTTTAGAGAGATATTCTGTTCTTGCAAATCGTGACGTGTACTTGAGCTTATTGAAATGAAATTAGTTTTTGCAACCCACAATCATAACAAAGCAAAGGAAATTCAGTCTTTGTTGAAGGAGTGTTTTGAGATTTTGACTTTAACAGAAATCGATTGTCACGATGAAATCCCTGAAACAGCAGAAACGTTGGAAGAAAACTCTCTTTTAAAAGCGCAATTTGTTTCAGAGAATTTTAAAGTGAATTGTTTTGCGGATGACACAGGTTTGGAAATTGAAGCATTGAATGGTCGTCCGGGTGTTTATTCAGCCCGTTACGCTGGAGAGGAAAAAAGCGCTGAAGCAAATATGAATCGTGTTCTTTCAGAATTGGAAAATTCAACAGATAGAAATGCGCAATTTCGAACGGTTATTACTTTGATTTTAGAAGGTAAAACGCACATTTTTGAAGGAATAGTCAAAGGGGAAATCATTCGAGAAAAACGAGGGACAGATGGCTTTGGTTACGATCCGATATTCGTTCCAGAAGGACAAAACAAAACTTTTGCAGAAATGACGATGGCAGAAAAAAATCTTAAAAGTCATAGAGCAATTGCATTTCAAAAAATGATCGATTTTCTAAGTTCAAATTAATAAGAATTTAATTTTACAATTAATTCTTCTTTTGCTTTCGCTTTTTCTATCTTTGAGTAAAATCAGAATTTATGTTGTTATCAGGTAAAAAAACCATCATTGTTGAAGGCGGAGGCTTTAAAACATCTTTTTCAGCGGGCGTTTTAGACGCTTTTCGAATTACAAATTTTGATGATTTTGACGCGTTTGTTGCAGTGTCTGGTGGTTCTTTAGCCGTTTCTTATTTCTTAGGAAATCAATTTGGTTCCTATATAAATTCAATGAAACAGTTGTGCAAAGACCCTCGTTTCATTCAAATTTCAAAAACATTTTCTGATGGATTAATGAATTTGGATTTTTTCATTGAAGTGGCGGAAAAAGAATTTCCATTTGATATGGAAACAGC